>SVGR01000054.1 GCA_015056265.1 Clostridiales bacterium | reverse complement strand
GCGCAACACCTTCCTGCTGAGCTTTTATGGATTGTGCTTCGGCTTCCCGATGCCCATCATCCTGGCGCTGTTCTTCAACGAGATCCGCTCCAATCTGGTGCGCAGCACCTGCCAGGTGCTCACTTATCTTCCCAAATTCATGTCCACAGTTATTATGACCAGCCTTGTCACCATGCTGGTCAAGCAGGGCTCGCTCACGTCCGGTATGGGCATTATCAATCAGGCGCTGTATTCTCTGGGGATCCTATCCTATGATGCCGCCAACGCCGGATTGCTGAATAACCCCGATTTCTTCCGTGCGATCTATCAGATCAGCGGCATCTGGGAGGGGGCGGGCTATGACAGCATTGTCTATTTCGCGGCCATCATCGCCATCTCGCCCACCAGCTATGAGGCAGCCCAGATCGACGGTGCGGGCAAAATGTCCCAGATGCGCTATGTGGTACTGCCCGGCATCCTGTCCACCGTGGTCATTATGCTGATCACCCGTATCGGCGCCCTGCTGAATATCGGCTATGAAAAGGTGCTGCTGCTGTACAACACCAATACCTATGAAACGGCAGATGTGGTATCCACCTTCGCCCAGCGCTACGGCCTGCAGGGCTCCCAGAAGGGCCTGGCGGCGGCAGCCGAAATGATGAATAACGTGATCAGTATGCTGCTGGTGATCTCTGCCAACACCATTGCCCGTAAGGCAAGCGATACATCGCTGTATTAAGGAGGGAGAATCGTGAAAAGAAAGCTTGAAACCTCCGAGATGATTTTTAAGGTCATCAGCTACACATTCCTGTCGATTTTCTCCCTTGCGTGCCTGTACCCTTTCCTGTACGCGGTATCTGCCTCCATCAGCGGCGGGCACGCGGTGGATTACGGTGAAATTGTGCTCTTCCCCAAGGATATTCAGTTCGATGCTTTCGCGCTGATGTTCAATGACAATATGTTCTGGAATGCCTATTCCAATACCCTGTTCCTTACCTTCTACGGCACCGTCTGGGCGCTGTTCGTGGCCATTCTGGGCGGCTATGCCCTGTCGAAAAAGCGGCTGCTGTTCCGTCGTTTCTT
The DNA here is from genome assembly GCA_015056265.1 of Clostridiales bacterium. Taxonomy (GTDB): domain Bacteria; phylum Bacillota; class Clostridia; order Christensenellales; family Aristaeellaceae; genus RUG563. The sequence continues at coordinate 12,957 of SVGR01000054.1, read as the reverse complement.
CAATTTTTTCCTGGTGTTCACCATGCTCTTCTCCGCCGGCCTCGTGCCCCAGTATCTCAATTATCTGGATACCAAGGCGGCATTCAATTCCATCGGCATTACCGATGATAAGTGGCTGGTGGTTATTGCCATGGGTATGGCCGCCATGAATATCATCCTGCTGCGCAATGCCTTTGAGGGCGTTCCCAGTGAAATTGAAGAAGCCGCCATCGTGGACGGCGCCACCGAATTCCAGGTGCTCCGGAAGGTATACATTCCCATGTGCAAATCCACCATCGCCACCGTGGCGCTGTTCTTTGCCATTTCCCGCTGGAACGGATATTTCTGGGCAAGACAGATGATCTCCAATTCCAACGAGCATCCTCTGCAGGTGTTCATCCGTCTGCGCCTGGAAGAATACACGGATCCCGAGGCTATGGCGGGCTGGAATGAGGTTTTCTCTTCCGATTCGGTAATCTACGCCCTGATTGTTTGCTCCATCGTGCCCATTCTGATCATTTATCCCTTCATTCAGAAGTACTTCGCCAAGGGCGTCAATGCCGGCGGCGTAAAGGAATGATTTGATTGCTTTTTTTCCGGATAAATTCCGGTAAAAAATAGAGAAAGTGAGGAACCAAAAATGAAAAACACTCGTATCCTCTCCTGGCTGCTGGTCGTGATGATGCTCGTCACCATGACCTCCTTCGCCTCTGCGGCGGAACTGACCTATGCCGAAGGCACCTTGCTGCGCATGGCCACCGGCTACAACAGCACCAAGACCGGTCTGACCTTCGATGCCGGCGTTGCCGGCGAAGGCGTCACCCTGGCCGACGGCATCACCTATCATGCCGGCGATCTGAAGCCCACCTGGGTGGAAGTTGAAAAGGTTCTGGGCGTGAAGTTTGAATCCCTGTATCAGGGCAACAGCGCCACCAAGGAATTCGACTTCTGGAAGGATCGTCTGGAAGAAGTGGATATGGTTTCCGGTACCGCTGCCAAGCTGACTGAGTACGGCGAAGCCGGCTCCATCGTCAACATTGCCGAGTATCTGGATATGATGCCTAACTTCAAGGCCTATCTGGAACAGAATCCCATTGTGCGCCTGTCCATTACCGGCAACACCGATACCGGCGCCATCTATTTCTCCCCCTACTTTGACGGCGTGAACGACATCGAGCGTATGCCCCTGATGCGTGTTGACTGGGTGCAGAAGCTGCTGGACGGTGAAGGCGAATTCACTGCCGAAGCCTCTAATGCCCTGGCCGCCGCCGTGTACACCCCCGTAATGCCCACCGCCGGCAAGATTGAAATCGACGTTGTCACCCTGGACGGCACCGCCGTTGAAACCATCGCCAAGGATTACGACAAGGCCGGCAATATCGTCGCCAAGATGAATGCCGCTTCTCTGGACGGCGTGCAGGCTGTCAATATGCTGCGCACCTACATCGATGAAGCCTACAACGGCTACTACGGCACCCAGCGCTCCAACCTGTTCATTGGCCAGAATGCTGCCTGGGACGTGGACGAACTGGTGGCTCTGCTGCGCTGCGTCGTGGCCAACCCCCAGACCCTCAACGGCACCGATTCCGTGCAGGGCCTGTTCTCCCGTGAAGATGACAACAACCAGCGCCGCATCGACATGTTCCGCTTTGCCGGCACCCTGTTTGGCGTTCGCGGCCTGGAATCCCGTCAGGACTTCCTGTGGATCGATGAAACCGGCACTCTGCGGGATGCCCGTCAGGATGCCGCTGCCTACAAAGCCATGGAAAAGATGAACGAAATGGCTCAGGAAGGCCTGATCTCCAAGTCCTTCATGGATACCTCCAAGGAATCCACCAAGACCATGCTGGAAAACGACCTGGGCTTCATGCACTATGACTATAACCAGACCCAGACCGTGTACAACAAGACCTCTCTGCAGGATGGCGAAAAGTACATGGCCGTGATGGTTCCCGTTGCTCATTGGGAAGACGGCACCGAAGGCGGCGTGTTCATGCGCTTCACCGAATCCTGGCGCTCTGTGAAGACCGACGGCTGGGGCATCTCCAAGGCCGGCGTTGAAGGCAACCAGGATAAGCTCTATGCCGCTCTCAAGCTGATCGACTACGCTTACAGCCCTGAAGGCATGATCCTGATGAGCTACGGCCCCGACGCCTTCATCAAGAAGAATGCCGATGGTTCCTACGTCACCTTTAACTTCAACGGCACCGAAATGCCCGTGATCGCCGATGCCACCTTCGACGAACTGTGGGATAAGGCCTCCGGCAACTACACCAACTATGCCCGTCAGTACCTTGGCTCCACCCTGTCCTTCGCCAAGAGCCAGGCCTTCGAATACCAGTGCACTCACGAAGTGGGCAAGGAAGGTGCCGGCAAGATCTCCGTGGCCATCGCTCTGGGCACCATCAAGCATCCCGAACTGGCCATCACCGAAAATCCCTGGTACACCTCCGTTCCCACCGTTCTGCCCAACACCGTTGTTGAAAACAACATGATCAACGAATTTGCTGATCTGTCCACCAAGTACAATATGGCCAAGGGCGGCCAGAACCTGTTCATCGATCAGATCGTGAACGGTTACGCCGTGGAAGGCATGGGCTCTGCGGATGAATCCGCTGCCTATGTTACCGATTCTCTGGGCGGCATGCAGTATCTCTTCCTCAAGCAGGAAGCCTGGACCCGCCTGCAGGATTACTACGCCAATCTGGCCAAGTAATTTCGCATCCAATACCCGCGGCAGGGGCAATCCCCTGCTGCGGGTTCCTGTCAGCTTCCGTGGGTGGGAGGCTGACAGGAGCCCGCTAAAATGTTTTTCTCCGGGAGGTTCAGCATGTATCGCAAACAATTGACCTGGCAGAGAATACTGTGCTTCGCGGCAATCGCTGCCTGCGGAGTGGTGTTTCTGTATGCGCTGGGATTGATGACCGATCAGTATGACAGCCTGTACTATACCATGACCAATCCCAAGGACGTGCACAAGACCATGGTAAAGGGCAGCTGGATTTACTATGATATGCAGCCCTTCAACCGCGATCTGCTGGCTTATGCCATTGTGGCGCTGCTGTTCGGCTGTTTATTGTTCATCACCGGTACCCACAAACGTCGCAAGTATTATTTCGGCAACGTTTTTTCCACCTGCGCCTTTTTTATCATCAGCATCGCGGGAAGCGTGTGGGGCCATATACAGCTGACCGCTTTCCGCGCTCAGTTCCTGACCATCGATTTCAAAACCATGGAAAAGATGGCCAAAATGTGGAAGAAGCCCTATTATGATTCCACCTTCTGGTTTGATATTCATTATGTGGTGTTCGGTCTGCTGCTGGCCGTCAGCTTTGGGCTGGTTGCCAACCTGATTTGGAAAAAGCGGCTGATGCGTGCCGAGCAGCAGTTGATTGACGAAGGAAGGAAGGCGGGGCAATGAGCATGAATACAGAAGAAATCAAACGCACGCAGCTGGATCGCATGCGCTATACAAAGAATCTTTTGTCCTCCCGTATGGCGCTGCTGGCCATTTTCTTCAATGTGCTTTATTTTGTCAGCATTTACGAAACGGATGTGGGGTCGTGGTATTACAGGATCATGATCGGCGCATCCATTGTGTATAATCTTTTGTTCATGCTGATGGTTTTCCTGGCCAGCGAGGGTGTTAAGAATTATAAAATCGGTTACAGTTATCTGCTGCTTGCCGTGGGCGCGGGGCAGATCGGGCGCATTTTCATCCTGCCGCTGTCGGCGCTGCGCGCCACCATCACCATCAGCAAGGTATCCTATCCCGTGATGCAAACCGGACAATTCATCTGGGTGATTGTGTGCCTGATTCTTTCTGCGGGATGCTGCCTGGCGGGCGGCATAGCGGGCGTTAAGCGCAGCCGCACCCTCAGCGCATACAATGCCTCTCTTGAACAGGAAAAAGCTGCGTAAAGGAGACGCTCTATGGCAAACTTAAGCTTACAGCATCTCGATAAGATCTACGACAACAAGGTGCAGGCCGTTTACGATTTTAATCTGGAAGTAAAAGACGGCGAGTTCATCGTGCTGGTAGGCCCTTCCGGCTGCGGCAAATCCACCACGCTGCGGATGATCGCAGGTCTGGAGGACATTTCTGCCGGCAGGCTTCTGCTGGATGGCATGGATATCACCGCCGCCCCTGCCAAGGATCGGGATATGGCCATGGTCTTCCAGAATTATGCCCTGTACGGCCATATGACGGTTTACGAAAACATGGCCTTTTCCCTGACGCTGCGCAAGGAAGATCCCAATATCATTCACAAAAAAGTGCTGGCGGCGGCGGAAATCCTGGGGTTAACGGATCAGCTCAATAAAAAGCCCAAGCAGCTCTCCGGCGGTCAGCGCCAGCGGGTGGCTATGGGCCGTGCCATTGTTCGCTCTCCCAAGGTATTCCTTTTTGACGAACCGCTTTCCAATCTGGACGCCAAGCTGCGTGCAGCCACTCGCCGTGAAATTCTGCTGCTGCACAAGCGCATGAAGGCGACCATGCTCTATGTTACCCATGATCAGACGGAAGCGCTGACCCTGGCGGACCGGATCGTGTGCATGTCCATGGGGCATGTGCAGCAGGTGGGCACCCCGTTGGAGCTCTATGATACCCCCGCCAATCTTTTTGTGGCCAGCTTCATCGGGCTGCCGCCCATGAATTTCTTCGATGTAACGGTCGAAAAGGATTGCCTGAGAAATGCAAATTTCACCCTGCCCCTGACTAAGACGGAGCAAAAGCTGCTTCTCGATCATATAGGAAAGGTGATTGTTCTTGGGGTACGGCCGGAGAATATTGCGGTGGGCAACACGGTAACGCTCAAAGTAACCAATAATGAAAACCTGGGCATGAATACGCTGGTGCACGGCTTTTTGCAAAATGGCGCTGCCATCACCTGCAAACTGCGGGGCTGGTGTGATTATCAGGCCGGCGACAGCGTACAAGTTGATTTTGCGAAACGCCATTTCTTTGATAAAGAAACCACCAATGCCATTCGCTGAAAGGAGGAAACGAAATGAAAAAACAGCGCGGTTTGAAAGAATCCCTTCGCAAAACCATCGTTTCCCTGAAGCGTAAGCCCCAAACCATCCCGCTGCTGGTGCTGGCCGCGGCATTCCTTGTGTATTCCCTCAATCTTACGCATATTTCGGATACCACGGCCAAAATCCAGCTCAGCGGCATGGGTCTCAGCGGCTTCTGCACGATGCTGTTTTCGCTTCTTTCCTTTGTCTGCTTTCTCAATGCCTATCCTCACCGCAAAAAGACCAATATCCCCATGCTGGCGCTGGTGTTTGTGATGCTGGGCATTCTGATATTCTGCGATACCTACTATGCTGCGCGCATCATTGAGGCCACCACCCGGGAAAATCATCCCATCGTGGTGGATGCAAATACTGCTTATATTCCCAAGGCGCTCAGCGTGCTGGGGCTTCACCGCATGATTGTGGCCATCGGCGGTACCCTTACCGCTCTGGTGCCTGTGCTGCGCAAACTGCTCCGCCGCATTGATACCTCCCTGCCTGTGGAAGAAAAAGTGGAAATGAAGGAACTGCATTTGTCTGATGAAGCATAACGAAGAAAAAAAGCCTGCTGATTCATATTACAAACTGCACACCGAAGCAGTGGATGACCTTGTGGGCGCAACCGAGGAAAATACGCCCAAATATTCCAAGGAAGAACTGGCAAAATATAAATCCACCCGCGGAAAATGGAAATTTCCGGAAAAGCTGAAGGTATTTCTGATCAAGTGGTGGTTTTACGGTGCGGTGTGCTTTTTTGTGTTCATGGGGCTGGGACTGTATCTGGGCGATCAATTGGATCTGCTCTTTGTGGCTGCGGTTATCATGGGCATGGTAGGCGATCTGCTGATCAACCGTTTTCTGCGCTTTACCGAAAAAATGCCCGGCGGCAGCAAGCGGTATATGATGGTAACGCTGCGGGGCGCCAAAGGATTCTTCTGCAACATTCTGTACGCAGGCGTGCTGCTTTTTTTCACGGTGACACTTTACGGGGCGATCAATGGGCTGCTGGGCTCCATGGGCGGCTATCTGGGGGTGGAACCCGTTGGATTTGGCATCCTGGTCACCTTGAGCGACAGTTTACTCCTGGGGCTGAAAGGCATGTTTTTAAAGATAATCGCCGATGCCGGGCGTAAATGAGGAGAAGTATGATCAACACTTTGTATCTGGGAACAACCAGCGCCTGCTTTGAACTGCGTGCGGACAGCGCCTATTACGCCCCGGAAGCATACGATATTTTCCTGAACGGCGAAAAGATGCGGCGCGGAGAGACCAACGTATTTTCCCTGTTCGATCTTTTGCCCGATACCCGGTATGCGCTGCGGGTTCAGCAGGGGGAAAAGGAATTTTCCCTTGATTTCAGCACCCGCTGCGAAATCTGCGCCGTGGATGTAAGGCAGTTTGGCGCCGCAGGCGACGGTGTGCAGGATGATACCGACGCCATTCAAAGCGCCATCAATTTCCTGCCGGCAGGCAGCCGGGTATATTTCCCGGCGGGCGTCTATCTGTGCCGTCCGCTGGCGCTGAAAAGCCATCTGACACTGGAATTGCATCAGGATGCCGTGCTTCTGGGCTGCCCTGACCGCAGCCGATATCCCATTCTCCCCGGCACGGTTCGCGATCTGCAGGGAAGGGAATGGATGACCGGCGCCTTTGAGGGGCTGACACGACCCATGTATCAATCCCTGATCCATGCAGAATACTGCGAGGACGTCCACATCGTCGGCCGCGGCACGATTGACGGAAACGCCCGGAACAGCGACTGGTGGACCCAGTTCCGCCATTTTGAAACCGCCCGGCCCCGCCTGATGTTCTTCTGCAACTGCAAGGATGTGGTGATCCACGGGGTGACGGGCAAAAACAGCCCTTCCTGGAATCTGCATCCCTTCTACAGCGAAAATTTCTCCTGCTACGATATCCATGTGCAGGCCCCCAAGGACAGCCCCAATACCGACGCCATTGATCCAGAGGCCTGCAAGGGGGTAAACATCATCGGCTGTCGGCTGAGCGTAGGCGACGACTGCATCGCCATCAAATCCGGCAAGATCGAATTGAGCCGCCAGCGGCTGCAGCCTGCCAGCAATCATGTGATCCGCAACTGCCTGATGGAATTTGGCCACGGCGCGGTAACGCTGGGCAGCGAAACGGCCTGCGGCGTAAGGGATCTGACGGTATCCCACTGCGTATTTCATGCGACCGACCGGGGCCTGCGGATCAAGACCCGCCGCGGCCGGGGCAAGAACTGCGATATCACCGGCATTGTATTTGAGAATATTGAAATGAATCAGGTGATCACGCCCTTTGTGATCAACATGTGGTATAATTGCTGCGATCCTGACCGCTTCAGCGATTATGTGAAATCCCGGGAAAAGCTGCCGGTAGATGACAGAACGCCGCATCTGGGCTCCTTCACCTTCCGCAATATCAATTGCACCAATGCCCATGCGGCAGCCTGCTATATTGACGGCCTGCCCGAAGCGCCTATTGACGAAGTAACCTTTGAAAAGGTGACGGTTTCCTTTGCCGATGACGCCGTGCCTTTTGTGCCGGCCATGCAGAATGACGCCGTAAAGCGCTGCAAGCTGGGTCTGTATCTTAACAATGTGAAAAAGGTATCCGTTCGGGACAGCGCGATTATGGGCTGTGAGGGCAATGCGCTGGTGACGGAAAACTGCGGATGCGTGGAAACACAGAATCTGCACGAGGAAAAATGATGCATAACAAGATTGACCGCTATGTATTATCCCTGATTGAAAAATCCTCGCCTGAGAAGACGGCATGGAATATTGAAAAAATGCGCTCCGGCGCGCCTGTCACATGGAATTATATCGACGGGTGCATGCTGCTTTCCCTGCTGGAGATGGCAAAAATCACGGGCGACGAGCGGTATGCCGCATTTGTTGAAGGCTTCGTGGATGCATTCATTGGCGATGACGGCGCTATCCGCACCTTCGATCCCATGAAGCACACGCTGGATGACATCAATGAAAGCCGCGTGCTGATCCCTTTGTATTTTTCAACAGGCAAGGAAAAATATCGAAAAGCCGCCGAAATCACCAAAGCGGCCCTGGATATTCAGCCCCGCACCGCGGAGGGAAATTTCTGGCATAAAAAGATTTATCCCCATCAGGTCTGGCTGGACGGCGTCTATATGGCCCAGGTGTTTGCGGCCCAGTATGAAAAGCATCTTGGCGCCGGTGATTACAGCGATGTGATTGCGCAGATCAAAATGGTCCGCGCCCGTATGTTTGATGAAAAAAAGAGGCTGTATTATCACGGCTATGACTGCAGCCGCCAGGTTTTCTGGGCGGATAAGGAAACGGGCCTGTCCCAATCCTTCTGGCTGCGGGCCATGGGCTGGTTTGCAGCGGCGCTGACGGATATCATCGATATCCTGCCTGCAGGCGAGGAAAAAGAATATCTTTCCTCCCTCCTGCTGGAAATGATGGAAGGCGTATCCGCCTATATGGATGCAGCCAGCGGCATGTACTGGCAGGTGGTGGATCAGCCGGGGCGCCAGGGGAATTATCTGGAGACCAGCGGTTCCAGCATGATGGCCTATGCCATGCTCAAGGGTGCCCGAATCGGTGCGCTGCCAAAGGAATATGCCGCCAAAGGCGAAAAAACCTTCAACGGCATTGTGGAAAAATATCTGGATTTTGAAGGGGATGATATTCATCTCTCCGGCATTTGCCTGGTGGCAGGGCTGGGCCCTCAAAACGACCGCCGTCGGGATGGCACATACGCCTACTATATTTCCGAACCCATCGTCAAAAATGATGCCAAGGGCGTGGCCCCCTTTGTGATGTGCTATACCGAGGTGCTGCGCCTCACTCGGGAACGGTGATTTTCTGGCTGTCGGAATCGGTGCTCGTAAGGTTTTCATCCTTCATTTGCTGGCAGTAGTATTCCCGGGGTGATACGCCGTATTTCTTTTTGAACAGCCGGGAGAGATACAACGGATTGTGAAAGCCGCACATATGTGCAATTTCCGTAATGTTGCCGTTGTTATATCCTGAGCAAAGGGCGTCGGCAGCCGCCTGAAGGCGAAGATTCATGAGATATTTGTGAGGGGTTACGCCCATTTCCCGGCGGAAAACCTTGCACAGGTAATCGTAGCAATAGGGCATGGTATGCAGCACCTGATCCAGCTCATAATTGACATTGGCATAATTCTGGCGGATATCTTGCTCAATGCTCTCTGCCACCCGGCTCTTGGGATGGGATTCGCCGTAGGCCACCAGCATGCGCACAATCAGATCCCCATAGGCCGACAGCAGCGCTGCACGATTTTTCGGATCGCCGCGGAAGAGATAATAGGCATCGGAGAAGAGATGCAGCAGCGATTGATTGCCGTCATCCCGGATCAGCATGGGGCTGCGGTAATTAAAGGTGGCATCGCTGATATTGAGATGCACGTTGGTAAACCCATGATCGCTGGTATTCTCATGGGGCGTATGGGGCGGAATGACTACGATATCCCCCTCAGCATAAGACAGTGAAAAATCAGCGAATACAAGTTTCCCTGTTTCTCCGGTACAGTATATCAGCTCCCACGTATCGTGCTGGTGCCGGCTTACGTTGTAGGTCAGGAAATGCTTTCCTGCAAAAATGATGTTATTCATTCTCCCACCTCACGTTCGTTATGGAATCATTGTAACAGATCACAGGCAATTTGTCCATCTTACAAGTAAAGGAGTGTATCCGCCGTGGCATACCTCACCCTCAAAAACGTCAACAAAATTTATCCCAACGGCTTTCATGCCGTGCATGATTTCAATTTTGAGGCTGAAAAAGGGGAATTCATCGTGTTTGTCGGGCCTTCCGGCTGCGGAAAATCCACCACGCTGCGCATGATTGCCGGTCTGGAGGATATCAGCAAGGGCGAATTCCTCATCAACGGTCAGCTGGCCAATCAGTGGGGCCCCCGGGAACGGGAAATTGCCATGGTGTTTCAAAGCTATGCGCTGTATCCCAATATGACGGTGTATGATAATCTGGCGTTCGGTTTATCCCTCCAGGGCATTGATGAGGATGTGATCGACGAGCGGGTGCAGAAGACGGCGAAAATTCTTGGGCTTACCGATTATCTGGATCGTATGCCCCGGGCGCTGTCCGGCGGCCAGCGGCAGCGCGTGGCCGTGGGCCGCTCCATCATCCGTAAGGTGGGGATTTTCCTGATGGATGAGCCCCTTTCCAATCTGGACGCCAAGCAGCGCGTCACCATGCGCAGCGAAATCACACAGATTCACAGGGAAACGGGCGCAACCACCATTTACGTTACCCACGATCAGACGGAGGCCATGACCATGGCGGATCGCATCGTGGTTATGAAGGACGGCTATGTTCAGCAGGTGGGCACGCCCCGGGAAGTGTATTTCAATCCCAGCAATGTGTTTGTGGCCGGGTTTATCGGCGAACCGCCTATGAATTTCGTCCGCCGCACGGTAAGCAACGGATGCATTGAATTGGGCGGCCATATGCTGGATCTGAAAAAACGGCTGCCGAAAAAAATCGCCGACTATGAAGGAAAAGAAATCATCTTCGGCTTCCGGCCCGAGGCCGGGCAATTGGGCGAAAATGAAAATGCCTATCCCGTCACTGCTACGGTGGAATTGACGGAAATGCTGGGCGATAACGCCAATGTGTATGTCGATATTGCAGGAGAAAAGGTCATTATCAAGGTGTCTCCCCATGAAATTCCGCAAATGGACAGCGAAATCACCTTCTCCATTCCCGTTGAAAATGTGTATCTCTTTGATGCTCAGACCGAAAATGTAATTTAATACCTGTGGAGGTTTTTAATATGGATATTCGCTATTCTGCCCATCCAGATGATTTTGCCCGCTATACTACAGAGGAAATCCGAAAGGAATTTCTCATCACCGATCTGTACCAGGCCGATCAGGTGCAGGCAGTGTATTCCCACGTGGACCGGATGCTGGTGATGGGCATCATGCCTGTAAATGAAGAAGTATCCATCGATAAGGATATTGATGTATGGCACAACTTCGGTACATCCTATATTTTGGAGCGCCGTGAAGCCGGCGTATTCAATCTGGGCGGAAAAGGCTATATTACGGTGGATGGCCAACGCTATGATATGGGCTTTGAGGATTGCCTCTATATCACCATGGGCCATAAGGAAGTGCATTTCGGTAGCATCAATCCCGAAAATCCTGCCAAATTCTATCTTACCAGTGCGCCCGCCCATAAAGCGTATAAGACCACCTTCCTCTCCTTCGAAAATGCCCAGAAGCGGGCCTTGGGGGATGAAAAGAATGCCAACAAGCGGGTCATCAATCAGTTCATCCATCCCGCCGTGCTGCCCACCTGTCAGCTGCTGATGGGCCTGACCCAGCTGGCCCCCGGCAGCGTATGGAATACCATGCCCAGCCATACCCATGAGCGCCGCATGGAAGTATACACCTATTTTGAAATCCCCGATGATAATGTGGTGATGCATTTCATGGGCAGGCCCCAGGAAACCAGGAATGTGGTAATGCACAATTTCGATGCCATCATTTCCCCCTCCTGGTCTATTCATTCGGGCTGCGGCACCTCCAATTATACCTTTATCTGGGCCATGTGCGGCGAAAATATGGCATTTGACGATATGGACAGCTTCTCCCCGTCCGATATGAAGTGAGGTAAAAAACAATGGCATTTGATATGAAAAAATTCTCCCTGGAAGGCAAGACAGCTCTGGTCACCGGCGGCAGCTACGGCATCGGCTTTGCCATTGCTCAGGGCTTTGCAGCGGCCGGCGCCACCGTGGTATTCAACGATATCAATCAGGAACTGGTGGATAAGGGCCTGAAAAACTATGAAGAACACGGCATCAAAGCCCACGGCTATGTGTGCAATGTGACCGATGAAGACGCCGTGCAGAAAATGATTGCCCAGATTGAAAGGGATATCGCCCCCATTGATATCCTGGTCAATAATGCCGGCATCATTCGCCGCATTCCCATGACCGAAATGGCCGCCAGCGAATTCCGCCTGGTGGTGGATGTGGATCTGATCGCCCCCTTTATCATGGCCAAAGCGGTGATCCCCTCCATGATTGAAAGAGGCCACGGCAAAATCATCAATATCTGCTCCATGATGAGCGAATTGGGCCGGGAAACGGTATCTGCCTATGCAGCAGCCAAGGGCGGCCTGAAGATGCTCACCCGCAATATCTGCTCGGAATACGGCGCGTATAATATCCAGTGCAACGGCCTTGGCCCGGGCTATATTGAAACGCCCCAGACTGCGCCGCTGCGTCAGATTCAGCCCGACGGCAGCCGTCATCCCTTTGATCAGTTTATCCGTGCCAAGACCCCGGCTGAGCGCTGGGGAACCCCGGAGGATCTGATGGGCCCGGCGCTGTTCCTTGCCAGCGAGGCCAGCGATTTTGTCAACGGCCAGATTCTGTATGTGGATGGCGGCATTCTCGCCTATATCGGCAAGCAGCCCTGAAAACAGCAGCCGGGTTTTCCCGGATATGCAGTTGAATATGGATTAAGAAGCAAAAATGTTATAGATCATAAAACCCGAAAGCATTGCTTCTTAACAATGCTCTCGGGTTGATTTTTAGGCTCGATTGTATTCATGTGAGGAGGCGTTTTCATGAAAAAGTATTGGGTAATTGGCATTCTGGCGGCACTGCTGTTCCTGGGAATGGCCAGCGCTCAGGCCGGGGATCATGTGCTGGATGCCACCGCGGATCTGCCCGCCATGGCCCAGGGTGAAAAGCAGGATGGCGACAGCGAAACCTTCAAGGATTTTTTCACCGTTCTGTATTCGGCAAAAAACAAGATTGACGGCAGCGAAAAGACCTTTGACGACGGCTATTCCGCTTCTCAACGGCTGAATTTCGGCGGCAAAACCCAGCCCGGCAAGAACATGATCAATTCCGTGCGCTTTACGGTGGAAAGCGCCGCGACGGTGAAATTCTGGTGGGTATCCGGCGGCGACGGG
>SVGR01000053.1 GCA_015056265.1 Clostridiales bacterium | reverse complement strand
AGCACAATTCCGCCATTTGGCGCCGCCCAGGCATTGCAGGGCCCGGGCCATGCGGATTTCCGTATGGGGTCAAAGAAGCCGCTTCCATTTTCCACCCCGCGCCTGCTTCGGGCATTTGCGGGATTGAGGCAAATGTGTCTTACCGATCGTCAGCGCTTTCAGATCGGCCCCGTTTCTGATGGGTACCTGCCGATCAGATCACAGCCGGGTGATGCGCTGCATGCAGCAAACCCGGGAGACCTGGAAAAAGATCGGCCATGTTGCTGCGGTTGGCGGTGAAGCTGATATGGGTGCGGATGCCGTTTTGTTCCAGTTCCGCTGTTTTTTTCATGGCGCGCTGATAATCCCCCGAGGAGCGGCTGGTTATGGGTTTTTGGTTTTCCGTCAATGCCCAATTGGACGAAGAATATCCGGTTTCATTCAGCGGGCGGATCATATCCAGCCCGATCATGGAGATGTTGGATAGAATACTGTAGGAATACTCCTGACGATATGCCACTGATATTGCAGCAATTCCGGCATATCCCGATGCGTGAAGGGGTCGCCGCCGATTGGATTGGTATTCCTTCGGCGATGGCTATCCCATGCCTAATTGAAAGGGCATTAAATGAATGATGGTGAGCTGAAAAAAAAGATCATTTGCCCAACATGATGTTCAGGATTTCATGATCAGTATCCCGCATGCCCTCCCGGCCCATCCGGGCGGTATTGGCGATGGTCTGATCGATATCGGCGGTGACGATGCCTTCTCCGTCCCCGTAGGCGCGTCCTTCCATGGCCATGAGATGGCCCAAGATAGCGGCGTCCACCGCGGAGGCAATCTTGGCGGCGCAGGAGGGCTTGGCTCCGTCACAGACGATGCCGGCCACGTCCGCCAGGGTGTTTTTGACGGTATCGGCGATCTGACGGTCGGTGCCGCCGGAAAGGAAGGTAATGCCCGCCCCGCAGCCGCAGGCGGCGGATACCGCCCCGCAGAAGGCGCTGAGCTTGCCCATATCCCGCTTGATATAGATGCTGATCAAATTGCTCAGGGCCAGGGCGCGGTAGCGGGTCTCTTCATCGGCGTCCAGGGCATCAGCATAGGCCAGTACCGGCATGGTAACGGTAATGCCCTGATTGCCGCTGCCGGAATTGATCACCACCGGCATGACGCAGCCGCTCATCCGGGCATCGCTGCCGGCCGCGGCCAGTGCCCGGGCGCGAATCTTCACATCCTGATCGCCGTAATAGCGCAGCAGAGTAGCGCCGATCTGCTCCCCATAAGGCTGGGACAGGCCCTCATGAGCAATGGCGTTGTTCAGTTCTGCCTGCTGTTTCAATGCGGGCAGAGCGGGGGTGATATCTTCATTCCGGCAGAAGGCCAGAATATCGGACAGGTTCATCTGCCCGTAATCATTGGCGGGGCCTTCGGCGCAGGTGACCCGGGTGCGATCCCGGAAAATCACCTGACCGTTTTTTTCGATGCGGGTGATATGGGTATGAGCATCCCGGATTTCAACGGACGCCCGATCATCCCCGGAAAAAGCGGTGACGATGATCATCAGATTGGGCACGTTTTCAATCAAATCCACCTGGCAATAGCCATTTCTCAACAATGATTTTGTCTTTTCCAGATGACCGGCAGTGATGGACGTGAGCACCTGCAGCTTCAGCGCTGCATCGCCTCCCACCACGCCCAGGATGGCGGCGGGCTCCACGCCCTTTAAGCAGCCGGTGCCGGGCACTACCACGCCTTTTACATTTTTGATTATATTGCCGCTGCATTCAACCTGGATGCGGTCGGGCATGCAGCCCAGGGTATCCCGGGCGGTGGCAGCAGCATAAGCAATGGCGATGGGCTCGGTGCAGCCCAGGGCCAGTATCAATTCCTGATTGAGAATGCTGTTAAAACAGGCGGCATTGCCGCAGGGGGCCAAGGGGGATTGTGCGCTCATAGGTTCATCCTCCGTAAAGGCGATTAAAGATATCTATATTATTATAAAGCCAAATGCAATATTTTGCAAATAAAAAGAAAAAAGTAGAAAGAAAGGAAAAAACCGTCCGGAGGCGGCAGAGGCCTTTCCGGACGGCGGGGAATGATTATGCCAGGGTAAGATGCAGGGCGAAACCAGCGATTTCATCCTTGAGATAGATGAATTTCATCCGGCCGTCGGGGGTGAAGAGGGCGGTATCCTCGTCAAATGCAAAGCCCCGCTGTTCCAGGTGCCATTTGGCCCGATCCACATTGGCAGTGCCGATGGCGATATGCCCATGGGTGCCACGGAAGGGGGATTTCATCATTTCAAATCCGTCGCCCACGAACAGGCTGGTGCTTGTGTCCCGTTCCGGCTGCCATCCCATGAGGGCGCAGAGCTTCTTCGCCTCGTTTACGGCGGTTTCGGCATCGGGATTATTGATGCCAATATGCTTGAGACGCAGACCCAGCATCACATTGACAGCCTCCCGAGCCAGACGCTCAATCAGATCCCAATCCTTGGCTTCAATGGCGTCATCGGGCACCATCCAGCTGCCGCCGCAGGCAGCAATCTTGGGGAATGCCAGATATTCGGGCAGGTTTTTGGCATTGATGCCGCCGGTGGGGACGAATTTCACATCCCCGTAGGGGGCTGCCATGGCCTTGATCAGTTTCAGGCCGCCCAGGGCTTCAGCGGGGAAGAATTTCACGGTTTTCAGGCCCAGGGAGAGGGCGCTTTCGATATCGCTGGGATTGGCGCAGCCGGGGAGCACGGGATAGCCCTTATCAATACAATGCTGCACCACCACGGGATTCAGGCCGGGGGAAACGATGTAGCCGGCGCCTGCATTCCAGGCACGGTCGGCCTGATCGCAGGTGAGCACGGTACCGGCGCCCAGCAGCACGTCGGGCAGCGCCTGATGCACCAGGCGGATCGCCTCTTCAGCGGCATCAGTGCGGAAGGTGATTTCCGCCACGGGCAGGCCGCCGTTTTTCAGCGCCCGGCAAAGGGGCACGGCGTCTTCTGCCTTTTTCACCTTGATTACGGGAACCAGACCGGCCAGGGAAAGCTGTTTTAACATGTCCATAACACTCTTGCCTCCATCGTATTAGATTTTGAAATAGTTTTTTGCGTTATTGTAGCAGATATCCTGCACCAATTGCTTGAGAAAATCCATATCAGCGGGGTATTCCCCTCTTTCCACCCAGGTGCCGATCAGATTGCACAGGATGCGGCGGAAATACTCATGCCGGGGATAGCTGATGAAGGAACGGCTATCTGTGAGCATGCCCACGAAGGTACCCAGCACCCCTAGATTGGCCAGGGTGCGCAGCTGTTCTTCCATGCCGTCCTTCTGATCCAGGAACCACCAGGCAGATCCCATCTGGATTTTTCCCCGGATTCCCGATTGCTGGAAATTGCCCAGCATGGTGCCGATTACATGATTGGCGGCGGGATTGAGGGAATAGAGGATGGTGCGGGGCAACTGGCCCTGGGCGTCCTGCAGATCCATCAGTCGGGACAGGTTATGGGCGATAGGGGCGTCGGAGATGGAATCAAAGCCCGTATCCGGCCCCATACGGCGGAACATGGCGGCGCTGTTATTGCGCATGGCGTTCATGTGGTATTGCTGGGCCCAATCTCGCTGAGCATACATACCGCCCAGCCCTGCCAGCAGCACCGTGCGATAGCTGTCCGCATGTTTTTGCTTGATCTTTTCCCCGGCCATGGCGGCCCGGAAGGCTTTATCCGCCTGCTTGAAGGAAGGCTCCCCATAGGGTACGGTATCCAGGGCATGATCGGCAATGCGGCAGCCGCAGGCGTGGAAGTATTCCACCCGCCGTTCCAGTGCGTGCAGCACATCGGCGGTGGATTGGATGTCTATCCCGGCAATACGGGACAGCTGCCGGATATAATCGGCAAAGCCTGCCTTCTGCACGGATACGGCCTTATCAGGCCGGAAGGTGGGCAGCACCCGCGCCTTCATTTTCCCCTCCGCAGCGATAGCCTGATGGAAGGAAAGATCATCTGTGGGATCATCTGTGGTGCACAGATAGTCCACCTGGAATTTATCGATTAGCGCTTGGGCACTGAAATCATCATGCTGCAATAGTTCACTGGTATAATCAAAAATTTCCCCGGCTGTATCCTTGGTCAGTGGTGTATCCACCCCGAACACCCGCTTCAGCTCCAGATGGGTCCAGTGATAGAGGGGATTGCCGATGGCATGGGAAAGGGCGTCGGCATAGGCGATAAACTTCTCTCTATCGTCCCCGTCCCCGCGGATGAGGCTTTCATCCACGCCCCAGGAGAGCATGGCCCGCCATTTGTAGTGATCGCCGCCCAGCATCAGATGGGTGATATTGCGGAATTTGATGTTTGAGGCGATCTCCATAGGGGAAAGATGACAGTGATAATCGATAATGGGCATATCCTTGGCTGCTTCATGATACAGGCGTTTGGCGGTATCATTGGTCAGCAGGAAATCCTGATCCATAAAGGCTCGCATGGAAGTGCCTCCTTTGGTTATTTCTGCAGGGCGCTCTTGAGATAGCCGGAAAGGATATCCACGATCCGGGCGTTTTTGCCGCCCTTCATCACCACTACATCCGCTTCATGCACATAATTGCGGATGTAGAGATCATACATGGGCTTAACCGTGGAAAGATACTGGGCGGCAATATTATCAATGGCCCGGCCCCGATCCTTGATATCCCGCCGGATACGGCGCAGCAGGCACACGTCCGGCTCCACCTCGATATACAGCTTCAGGAACATTTTTTCCAGCAGCCGGGGATCATAAAAGGCGTGAATGCCTTCCACAATCAGTACATCCGCCGGCTGCAGCACTTCGGAGGTATCCGCCCGGCGATGCTGGGAAAAATCATATCCCTTCCGGGTGATGGACCGGCCGGCCATCAGTTCGCATACGTCATGGTATAAAAGATCATGATCGAAAATACAGGGCTCATCATAATTGAGCCGCACCCTCTCTTCAAAAGGAAGATGAGATTGATCTTTATAGTAGGCGTCCTGATTGAGCACCACGCTGGTGGCGTTGACATCCCGTACCAACTCCCGGGCCAGGGTGGTTTTTCCGGAGCCGCTGGCCCCGCAGATCCCGATAAAAAGCATAGCCGTTTCCATCCTTTCGGCATTTTTTTCAACATACCGCAAAATCTGCCATGCGTCAAGTGCTCAGGACAGGAAATACAGAAAGATTTTTGCGGGCAGGGGACGAAAGGGCTATTTTTTCCACGCCGGGGCATAAAATGGGGCGGGGTGATGGCAATGCATAGCGATATGATCAGCAGCTGGAAGGATAAAAACGAATTCCCACGGGTAACGGTAACCGCCGGGAGGCGGGTATTGCTGGAGGGGCACAAGGGCCTGTTTTCTTATGATACCCGGTGCATCCGCATCCGATGCGGGGCGGGGCTGGTGACGGTGAGGGGAGAGGAATTGGTGATTGGCCATTTCGGGCCGGAGGACATGATGATTGAAGGAAAAGTGAAAGCGGTGGAATGGGAGGGAAGGGACGAATGAAATGGTGGCAGGTGGAATGCACTCTGGAGGGAATAGGGACGGAAAAACTGCTCAACGGCGCCCGGAGCAGGGGCATTCTGTTCGGCCGGGTAATGCGCAGACGGGACAGGGTGATTTGCCTGCGTCTTAGCCCCCGGCACTACCGAATGCTTGATAGTTTGGCCCGTGAAAAGGGATACAGCCTGTCTCCCGCCCGGCCGCTGGGGCTGCTCCGGCTTTTACGGCTGGCCCGGCGGCGGTGGGGGCTGTTTGCGGGGATGCTGGCGGGTATCCTGGTGATGTGCTGGTCTTTGGGGTTGATCTGGCAGGTGCAGATCGAAAATGCCGGACCCTATTTGGGGGAGGTGCGCATGTTCCTGGAGGAAATGGGGGTAAGGCCGGGGATTGCCCGGGATAGCGTGGCCCTGCCCGCCCTGCAGCAGCAATTGGCCTGGCGCCTGCCCCAGGTGAAATGGGTGCGGCTGGAATATGCGGGGGTGAATCTGCGGGTGCGTTTGGAGCAGGGCACGCCGCCTCCGGACATCCTGTCCCATCAGGGCAGCGGCGATCTGATTGCCCAGGAGGATGGGGTGCTGCTGCGGCTCACCGCTCATGCGGGTACCCCGGCAGCCAAGGAAGGGCAGTTGGTGCGGGCAGGGCAGGTATTGATCCGCGGCGAGGAGAAGGGCAGTAACGGGCAAATCGTATCGGTACAGGCAAGGGGAGAGGCCATTGCCCGGGTGTGGCGCACCTGGGAGGCCAAAGCGGGCCTTACGGAAATGACCACAATTCCCACAGGCAGAACGTATGATCGTTTTGTGATCTGCACCCCATTTTTTTCCTGGAGTCCCCAGGATACGCCTGATTATCTGGCCTGGGATATGGAAAAGCAATCCCAGAAAGCATCCGCTGGCTGGCTGCCCATTTGGGTGGAAAGGGAACAGTATCTGGAAGCCGCTTTGGAAGAAAATCCTCGGGATGAAAGGGAAGCCAAGGCAGAAGCGGCCCAATTGGCCTATCTTTCCATGCAGCGGGCACTGATCAATGAGAATATTGTTGACAAATGGATAGATTTTCGTATGATAGAAGGGGATACTATTGTCGCAGCGGTTACGGCGGAAATCCACCGGGATATTGGCTGCAGGAAGAAAAACTGAAGGAGATGCACTGCAGGTTGCTTTTGACGCTTGAAAATATGGAATCCTATCTGTCCTTGTTCGGTATGAATGACAGGAATATGGCCGCCCTGGAACAGGAACTGAATGTGATGGTGGCCCTGCGCGGACAGGAAATTACCGTACAGGGAGATAAGGAAAATGCACGGTTGGCCGAAGACGTGATCGCGAAGCTGATGGACATGCTGCATCACGGTCAGGTGATCGACGCCTCCCGCATCCGGTATGCGGTGGCCCTGGCCCGGGAAGGCAGGCTGGACGAAATCGAGGAAATCCTTTCCGACGTAGTGGCCATCACACACAGGGGCCGGCGCATTCAATGCAAAACCCTGGGCCAGAAGGAATATGTATCCGCCGTCCGGGATAGTGAGCTGACCTTGGCCGTGGGCCCTGCCGGTACGGGAAAGACCTATCTTGCCATGGCGCTGGCCGTGGTGGCCTTGAAAAATAAAGAGGTGGAGCGCATTGTGCTCACACGACCTGCGGTGGAAGCGGGGGAAAAATTGGGCTTTCTTCCCGGGGATATGACCCAGAAGGTGGATCCCTATCTTCGCCCCCTGTATGATGCGCTGTATGAAATGATGGGTGTGGAAAGCTATCAGCGGCTGGTGGAACGGGGTATATTAGAAGTAGCCCCTCTGGCTTTTATGCGGGGCCGCACCCTGTCTGACGCCTTTATCATCCTGGACGAGGCCCAGAACACCACGCCGGAACAGATGAAGATGTTCCTTACTCGTCTGGGTGCGGGGTCCAGGTGCATTGTGACAGGGGACGCCTCCCAGATTGACCTGCAGAAGGGAAAGAAGAGCGGATTGATTGAGGCGATGGAAGTGTTGAAAGATGTGCCTGGCATCCGTATCGTGGAATTGACCGCCAAGGATGTGGTGCGCCACGAATTGGTACAAAAGATCGTCCGGGCTTATGAAGCCTATGAAGCGAAAGAAGGAAAAGCGTAATGACCCATCGGGAAAACAATTCTAAAAAGAAACAGCGGGGCAAACTGCTGCGCTTCCTGCGCTCTCCCCAGGCATTGCGGCTGATGATATGCCTGATCGGGACGGCGATCATGGTGGCGCTGTTTGAGATTGCCATTGTTCCCGTGCGCTACGATCTGAAGGTGGGCATGATTCCCACCCATACCATTGCCGCCACCCGGGATGTGGCGGACGAAGTGACCACCGATCAGCAGCGTGCCGCCGCCGCCGCCCAGGTGCGCCCCACATACCGGTATGAGGAGGGCGTCACGGAAGATGTGATGGCGGATTTCGATCAGATTTTCGCTCAGCTCCGGGCGGTGCGTCAGTATGGGGCCACCCTGCCCAATCCTTCCCCCACCCGGACCTATGATAAAGAGGAACTGGCCTATGCCCGGGAAATGCTGACGCTGCTTTCCCTGCGGGATTATCAGATTTCTACCCTGCTGCGCTGCAGTCAAGAGGAATTGGATGAGGGATACTCCCTGCTTTACGCTGCCTTGCAGAGCATTATGCAGGGCAGGGTGATTGAGGGCCAGGAGGCCCAGGCGGTTGCCAGCATCCGGCAGATTGTGGATTACCGCATGTCCATTTCCCTGGGCCAGAATATCGTGCCGGCGGTGCTGGACGCCTGTATTCAGCCCAATATCCTGATCGATCATGAGGCAACCCAGGCCGCCCGTGAAGAGGCACGAAGCCAAGTGGAGCCGGTGATCATCCGCCAGGGCCAGGTGATTGTGGAGCGGGGCAGCGGCAAGATCACCGAAGCCCAGATGAAGATGCTGTCCAGCCTGGGGCTGATCAGCGATGGGAAGCTGGATTTGACCACCTACGGCGGGGCGGCGCTTTTGTGCCTGCTGATGCTGGGCGGCTTGCTGCTTCTGCTCAAATATGTGGATCCACATCTCTATCAGGATACTGCCCGGCTGCTGCTTTTGTTTGTGATTCTGATCATTTCGCTGGGCGTATGTATTTTGGCCCGGCTGATTGATTCTTACCTGATGCCCACCGCTCTGTGCGCATTGCTGGTAACGGCGCTGCTGGGAATGCGGCCAGGGTTGATCTGCAATACGGCGCTGACGGTGATGGCGGCTGCCTTGGCCGCCGGCGGCAGCGAAGTATATGCCGAAAAGATGGTGATTGTGATGGTGGCTGGGCTGCTGGGCGGCACAGCGGGCATCGTGATCATCCAGAATAAGGTGACCAGGACGCGTTTGCTGGCGGCGGGCGTTGCGGCAAGCGCGGTGGAACTGGCTGCTTGCATCGCCATGGGCCTGATGACTGCCAGCGATCTTTCTGCTTCTCTTACCAGCGGCGTGCTGCGCATGGGCTCCGCCCTGGCTGCAGCGCTGCTGTGCATCGGCATTCAGCCGCTGCTGGAAATGATGTTCAATCTGCCCACACCCATGAAACTGATGGAACTGGCCAATCCCAATCAGCCCCTGCTTAAGCGGCTGCTGCTGGAGGCTCCGGGCACCTATCACCATTCCACCATTGTAGCCAGTCTGGCAGAAGCCGCGGCAGAGGCCATCGGCGCCAATCCTCTGCTTGCCCGGGTGGGCGGATATTATCACGATATCGGCAAATTGAAGCGCCCCTTGTATTTCAAGGAAAACCAGTTGGGGGATCAGAATGCCCACGATCACACCAATCCGGAAGTATCCGCTGCCATCGTCACCGCCCATACCCGGGACGGCCTGGCCATGGCCAAGGGCTATCGGCTGCCCCAGGCGGTGCAGGATATTATTTACGAGCATCACGGCAATACCCCGGTGATGTTTTTCTACCACAAGGCATTGCAAATGGCCGGCGGCAAGCCGGTGGATATTGACGCCTACCGCTATGACGGTAAGCCCCCCCGCACCAAGGAGGGCGCCATCGTGCTGCTGTGCGATACCATTGAAGCGGCCGTGCGCACCATGAAAAATCCTACCCCCGACGGCATTGAAGATTTCATTGTGAAGCTGGTAAGGGGCAAATTGGAGGATGGCCAGCTCAGCGATAGCCCCCTGACCTTGCGGGATATCGATAAAATCTGCGCTGCGGCCACTACTGTGCTTACCGGCGTATTCCATGAGCGTATTGAATATCCGGATGTGGAGCCTGCCGCCAAAAAGGCCCTTACGGCGGAATTGCCTCCCATCCGGGAGGAAGCCCCCCCTGTGCCGGAGGCGGCACCTCTAATAGAAACGCCCATACCGGAAATGCTGCCCATTCTGGAACTGGAAAAGAAGCAACTGGCGCCTCTGGTGGTGCCGGAAGCGGCGCCCATCCCCCTGACGGTGGAGCCTCCCGTCCCCATTACGGCTGTGGAGATTGATCAGTTGGTGAATCTCTCCCCTCTGCCGACCAAGGAGGAAGAGGCTGTACTGGAAGAAGAGAAGCAAAATGCTGCAGAAGCCGAAGAAAATCCATTGGAAGCGGGCGATGAGCCTGGGGAAGAGGCAAAAGAATGATGCTGCAGATTGATTGGCAGGTGGAGCGCGTACCGGAGGCGGAGGAATACCTGGCTCGGATAGCGGACTTTTGCCTCAAGACGGAAGGAATTGATCTGCCTGTGTATGCTCAGCTGCAGATTACCGATGACGATGTCATTCATGAAATAAACCGTCAGCATCGGGGGGTGGACAGAGCTACCGATGTGCTTTCCTTCCCTTCCACCGATTGCACTCCGGATCGTACGCTGGGGCATTGCCACAAAAAGCTCTTACGGGAGCGGGATGAGAGCGGCTGCTGCTTCCTGGGCGATATCATCATCTCCCTGCCTCGGGCGCAGGCACAGGCGGCGGAATACGGCCACAGCCTGAAGCGGGAAATGGCTTATCTCACGGCTCATGCCCTGTTCCATCTGATGGGTTATGATCACATGAACGATACCGATAAGGAAAGGATGCGGGCTATGGAAGAAAAGGCATTGAACGGCGCCGGGATCGGCCGGGTTACGGATGAGGAACTGATCGCAATGGCTTTCAAAGCCATGGAGTTTTCCTATTCGCCCTATTCCCACTTCAAGGTGGGGGCGGCGCTGCTGACCAAGGATGGCAAGGTATACACCGGCTGCAACATCGAAAATGGATCCTATGGGGCCACTAACTGCGCGGAACGCACGGCGCTATTCAAGGCGGTCAGCGAAGGCGAGCGGGAATTTGTCGCCATCGCCATTACGGCGGAAAAATCCGCCCCCTGGCCCTGTGGCATCTGCCGCCAGGCACTGAACGAATTTGCCCCGGAGCTGCGGGTCATGGTGGCTTGGGGCGACAATCGGGATGAGGCTCCCCTCAGCACCCTGCTGCCCCATGGCTTCGGTCCCAAGCAGGGCACCCTGGAATTCCTGGGAAAAGAATAAAAGCATGAGAGAATATGGATCGCCCATATTCTCTTTTTTTCTGTTCAGGGGGATGCAAAGAAGAAAGAACTGTGGTATAATGCTTCTGTTGCAGCATTCCAGAAAAATATGCCTGCAAGATCATAGGAAAGGAAATTTCAAACACATGGCAAAAGAATTTCATTCCGGTTTCGCCACCATCGTCGGCCGCCCCAATGTAGGCAAATCTACCCTGCTCAACACCCTGGTAGGGGAGAAGGTGGCCATCGTTTCCAGCCGCCCCCAGACCACCCGCAACCGGGTGATGGGCGTGATGGGTGCGGAAAATGCCCAGATCGTTTTTGTCGATACCCCCGGCATCCATAAGCCCCGCACCAAGCTGGGGGAATTTATGGTGAAATCCATTGAAGAGGCCATGGAGGGCATCGACGCCCTGCTGGTGCTGGTGGATGTAACGGCCATTGGGCCCCACGATCGCTCCATCGTTCAGGAAATGAGCCGGAAGAAGGTATATAAGCTGCTGGTGCTCAACAAGATTGACCTGGTGGAGCCCCAGAAACTGCTGGGCATTATCGATTCCTTCAAGGAAGCTGGCTACGATGGCATTCTGCCCATCAGCGCACGCACCGGGGATGGGGTGGACAAGCTGAAGCAGGAATTGACCGCCCATCTGCCCATCGGGCCCCAATATTTCCCCGATGATATGCTCACCGATCAGCCGGAGCGGGATATCTGCGCTGAACTGATCCGGGAAAAGGCACTGCGGAATCTTCGGGACGAAGTGCCTCACGGTGTGGGCGTGGAAATGATGGCCATGAAGAAGATGAATGATAACTTCATGGAAATCGACGCCACCATCTACTGTGAACGGGATTCACACAAGGGTATTATTATCGGCAAGAAGGGCGCAATGCTGCAGAAAATCGGCGGCGAGGCCCGGGCGGATATTGAAAGCCTGCTGGGGATGCACGTCAATCTGCAGCTTTGGGTGAAGGTGCGTCCCGGCTGGCGGGATTCTGCCGACGATCTGAAGACCCTTGGCTATACCAAGAACTGGTGATCGGGATGGCAGGCCAATTCGTGGAGGAGCAGGCGTTGATCTGTCCTCTTTGCCATAAGGCATTGAAGCAGCAGGCAAACGGCAGTCTGCAATGCGTGAAAAAGCATTGCTTTGATGTATCCCGTAGGGGATATGTAAATTTTGCCCCCGGAAAAGGGGCACAGAAATACTCCAAAGAGTTGTTTGAATGCCGCCGGGCCATTTTTCAGGATGGGTTTTATGATCCTGTGGTGAAAGAACTGGGGAAAATCCTGCTGCAGCGGGCAAAAAAACCCCGGGCCAGAATCCTGGATGCCGGCTGCGGGGATGGATACTATGCCCGGGCACTGTCTGCCCAGTTCCCCAACCGCTTGGATATGTATGCCTTTGATCTTTCCAGGGACGCCGTTGATTTGGCTGCCCGGGGGGAAAACAAGGTAAAATGGATGGTGGCGGATCTGACCAATATCCCGGTGAAAAACGGGGGCATGGATGGGGTGATGGATATCTTCACACCAGCAAACTATGCCGAGTTTTCCCGGGTGCTGATCCCTGGCGGGCTACTGCTAAAGGTGATTCCGGGAGAAGAATACCTGATCCAGCTGCGCAAAGCAGCTGCCGATCAGCTGCGCAATGCCAGCTATTCCAATGAGCGGGTAACCGATTATTTTGAGAAGCATTTTGCTTTGATCGATCGGAAGCGCATCACCCATACCCTGCCGGTCAATGAGGAGCAAAAGAGGCATTTCGCCCGAATGACCCCCATGATGTTCGGGGTGGATACAGATGCTCTGGATCTGTCCGCTATGCAGGAAATGACCATCGATGTGGAAATATTGGTGGGGCGAAGATTGCCTTCTGCCGGTAAAAAACCTGCGGAAAATCAAAAGTCTGCTTCTGTCGGGAAGAAAGCCAGGTAAGAATCGGTCAGAGGCCTGGCGTATTGTTGACGCATAAGAATAATTACATATTGACTGCCACCGGGTAGTGAATGCAAAAGCATTCGTTTACACATCGTTAGGTCTTGGAAGATGTGTATGCGAATGCTTTTTTTGGAGGAATCAGGATATGCTTAAAAAATCGATGCGGTATTTTTCGAAAACGGAAATAGCATTATGGTGTTCGTCGGTTCTGCTGATCGTGGCATCATTTGCCATTTTTGACAGATCAAATTATCTTACGCTCATTGCTTCGCTGATTGGGGTAACATCGCTGATTTATAATGCGAAGGGCAATCCGTTTGGTCAATTCTTAATGATCGTTTTCAGCATGCTGTATGGCATCATTTCTTATTCTTTTTCATATTACGGCGAGATGATAACCTATCTGGGCATGACCATGCCGATGGCCGTATTTGCATTGATATCATGGCTGAAAAATCCCTATCAGGGGAATCAGGCGGAAGTAAGAGTAAATGTGCTTTCGAGAATAGAGTATCTTATGATGGGTGCAGCGGCATTTGCGGTAACCATATTGTTCTATTTTGTTTTGGATTACTTTGATACTGCAAATCTTATGCCGAGCACACTTTCAGTCACTACCAGTTTCCTCGCCGTTTATCTCACCTTCAGGAGAAGCCAATATTTTGCTTTGGCCTATGCTGCAAATGATCTTGTGCTGATTATTCTGTGGGCGTTGGCGAGCTGTGCTGATTTGAGGTACATCTCTGTTGTTGTATGCTTTCTTGCGTTTTTTGTAAACGATATGTATGGATATATCAACTGGAAGAAAATGAAAATCCGCCAATCCGGCGGAGAGTAATGACCTAAAGGGATTGTATACAGTCAATTCCGTACGTTCTGAAAAATGCGGCAACAGCTTTCTTTGGGAAAGCGAAAGCAGGTGCTTCTTTTTTCTTGAATTTACAATGTAAGTGCAACAGTACAAAGAAATAGTGGCTCAAAGAGAAAGCTCCTTTAGAATAGTGTTTGCGGACAACTACGACAGGAGCAACTCAATGAGCCACTACCACCATCTTAGCATAAAAGAGCGGGAAAGTATACTGAAACTTTCAGCAGAAGGGAAAGGGA
>SVGR01000052.1 GCA_015056265.1 Clostridiales bacterium | reverse complement strand
TGAACAGCACGCCCTGAATGGTGGCCAGGTAGGGATTATCCGGGGACGCCTGGATTTTTGTTAGTTTGCTGCAAGCATAAAAAGGATTTGCTCCCATTTCCCGGATGCTGTCCGGCAGGGTGATGGAGGTGAGGGAGTCGTTGAAGGAAAAGGCGTCATCCCCAATGGTCTGCAGCCCTTCCGGCAGGGTGATGGAGGTGAGGGAGTTGCAGTAGGAAAAAGCGTCATCCCTAATGGTCTGCAGCCCTTCCGGCAGGGTGATGGAGGTGAGGGAGTTGCAGTAGGAAAAAGCGTCAGCCCCAATAGTCTGCAGTCCTTCCGGCAGGCTGATGAAAGAAAGAGAAAGGCACCTGTAAAAAGCATCGTTCCCGATGGACTGCAGTCCTTCCGGCAGGGTGATGCTGGTGAGGGATTCGCAGCCGCAAAAAGCGCCTTCCCCGATGGTCTGCAGCCCATTCGGCAGGGTGATGGAGGTAAGGAAGTTGCAGGAGGAAAAAGCGTAATTCCCGATGGACTGCAGTCCTTCCGGCAGGGTGATGGAGGAGAGGGAGTTGCAGGAGGAAAAAGCGTAATTCCCGATGGACTGCACCCCTTCCGGCAGGGCGATTGTGGTGAGGGAATTGCAGGAGGAAAAAGCGGCCTCCCCGATGATTTTGATCCCCTGGGGGACGGTATAGCTTTTTGTTTCCAGGCCGGCGGGATGGCAAATCAACCGCTTGTCCGGCTTACTGAACAGCACGCCCTGAATGGTGGCCAGGTAGGGATTATCCGGGGACACCTGGATTTTTGTTAGTTTGTCGCAAGCATAAAAAGGATTTGCTCCCATTTCCCGGATGCTGTCCGGCAGGGTGATGGAGGTGAGGGAGTCGTTGAAGGAAAAAGCGTCAGCCCCAATGGTCTGCAGCCCTTCCGGCAGGGCGATGGAAGTGAGGGAATTGCAGGAGGAAAAAGCGCTCTCTCCGATGCTCTGCAGCCCTTCCGGAAGGGAGATGGAAGTGAGGGAATTGCAGGAGGAAAAAGCGTAATCTCCGATGATTTTGATCCCCTGGGGGACGGTGTAGCTTTTTGCTTTTAAGCCGGCGGGATAGCAAATCAACCGTTTATCCGGCTTACTGAACAGCACGTCCTGAATGGTGGCCAGGTAGGGATTATCCGGGGACACCTGGATTTTTGTTAGTTTGCCGCAAGCATAAAAAGGATTTGCTCCTATTTCCCGGATGCTGTCCGGCAGGATGATGGAGGTGAGGGAGTCGTTGAGGGAAAAAGCGTCAGCCCCAATGGTCTGCAGCCCTTCCGGCAGGGCGATGGAGATGAGGGAGTCGTTGAAGGAAAAAGCTTCATCCCCGATGCTCACGACAGCATGGCCATCCAGCTGGGCGGGGACGGTCAATTCACCGGTACTGCCGGTATAGTGGGTGATCTCCGCTCCGCCCCCCGGAAGCAGAATATACTGATAATCACCGCAGGTGAATGCCTGGGGCGCTTCTTCTGCCAGGTAGGCAGGAACCATCGCG
The DNA here is from genome assembly GCA_015056265.1 of Clostridiales bacterium. Classification (GTDB taxonomy): domain Bacteria; phylum Bacillota; class Clostridia; order Christensenellales; family Aristaeellaceae; genus RUG563. Next base: position 12,688 of record SVGR01000052.1, on the reverse strand, counting down.
CAGAGCAATGCCAGCAGGATCAAGGGAAACAATCGTTTCATGAACAACACCCCATCTTGATTTGATAAGGATTTTATGCTGTGTGCATTTTTCCCTTCCATTATACCCTTTTCCCTTCTTCTTGACAAGCATTCCCCGGGGCGGTAGAATAACGAATGAGGAAATGTTTGAGGGAAAATATTCCCTGAATGAATAAACGGCATGGAGGAAAATACCATGGCTTATTTTGACGAAATGACTTTGAATGAATTGATCCGGCCGGAGGGCCATGCCTGTGAATGCGGAAAGACCCATGATACCGGGCTGCGGTTTGTGCGCATCGGCCAGGGCGCGGTGGAAACGGTGCCGGAGGCCCTTGCATTTTTAGGGGCGAAAAAGCCCTTCCTGGTAGCGGATCATAATACCTGGCAGGCGGCGGGGGAAAAGGTGGCGGAAATCTTAAAAAGCCATGATATTCCCTTCTCTTCTTATGTGTTTCCTGCCTCCCGGGGCCATATTGAGCCGGATGAGGCGGCGGTGGGCAGCATCGCCATGGCCTTTGATCCTTCCTGTGATATTCTGCTGGCGGTGGGCAGCGGCGTGGTGAATGATTGCTGCCGGGTGATGGCCCATGCGGCGGGGAATATGCATATGGTGGTGGGCACTGCTCCCTCCATGGACGGCTATGCCTCCAATTCCTCTTCCATGATTGTGGACCGGATCAAAACCTCCGTCTATGCCCGCTGCCCCCAGGCCATTATCGCCGATATCGATATCATGAAGGAGGCCCCCATGCGGATGCTGTGGGCGGGATTTGGGGATATGCTGGCCAAATTCAATGCCCTGTGCGAATGGCGCATTTCCAATATCGCCACTGGGGAATTCTATTGCGAAAATGTGGCAAGGCTGGTCAGGGCTTCGGTCAAGAAAATCTGGGAAAATGCGGATGGGCTGGTCAGCCGCGCGCCCGAAGCGGTGGAAGCAGTGGTGGAAGGGCTGATCCTTTCCGGCGTGGCCATGGATTTTGCCAAGATCAGCCGCCCTGCCTCCGGGCTGGAGCATTATTTTTCCCATATGTGGGAAATGGAGGCCCTGCGCAGGGGCGAGCATGCCGATCTCCACGGCATCTGCGTGGGCGTGGGCTTGTGCCTGACGCTGCCCATGTATCCTGAGCTTTTGAAGCTGCAGCCCTCCAGGGAAGTGGCGGATCAGGCCTTTGCCGCCTTCCGGCAGGAAGAATGGGAAAAGGAAATGCAGGAAATTTTCGGTGATTCCGCCGCCAATGTGATTGAGGGCGAGAAAAAATGGGGAAAGAATACAAAGGCCGTTCATGAAAAGCGGCTGCAGAATCTGCTGGATCACTGGGATCAGGTGATCGCCGCCATTCGGGAGGAGCTGCCCCCCACCGGGGAAATTCAGAAGATGATGGAAAAGCTGGGCATGCCCACAAAGCCCCAGGATCTGGGCTATGATCAGGACGCTGCCCGGCGTGCGTATATCGGCTCCCGGGAGATTCGGGATAAGTATCTGCTGTCCTCCATGCTGTGGGATCTGGGCCTGATGAAGGATGAGCGGTTTATGCCGTAAAGGAAAAGAAAGAGAATTCGGAATGCAGAATGAAAGAATGCTTTACCGACGATGAGAATTCCGAATTTCGAATTTGCCTGTAATCCTAAATTCCGAACCATAAACTAAGGAGTGTTGTTCATGAAACGGTTGTTTTTCCTGGCCGTATTGGCGCTGCTGTGCGCCCTGCTCTGCCCGGGCTTTGCGGAAGAGGCGCCCCAGGCATTCACCAGCGGCGATTATCGGTATACCCTGCTGCCGGGCGGCGGGGCGGAGATCACCCGATATACCGGCAATGCAGCAGATTTGACCGTCCCTGCCCAGCTGGATGGCTATTCCGTCCGGCGCATTGGGGATCGTGCTTTTTCCCGTTGCTCCTCCCTCGCCTCCATCACCCTGCCGGAAGGACTGCAGTCCATCGGGAACTATGCTTTTTACAGGTGCATTTCTCTTTCTTTCATCAGCCTGCCGGAAGGACTGCAGACTATTGGGGCTGATGCTTTTTCCTCCTGCAACTCCCTCACCTCCATCACCTTGCCGGAAGGACTGCAGAACATCGGGGAGACCGCTTTTTACGGCTGTAAATCCCTCGCCAGCATCACGTTGCCGGAAGGGCTGGAGAGTATCGGGGATGAAGCTTTTTCCCGTTGCTCCTCCCTCACCTCCATCACCCTGCCCGATGGGCTGCAGAGCATCGGGGATATAGCTTTTTATGGTTGCTCCTCCCTCACCTCCATCACGCTGCCGGAAGGGCTGAAGAGTATCGGGAATGACGCATTCAATGGCTGCGATAACCTGGAGCTAACGGTGGTGCGGGATTCCTATGCCCACCGCTGGGCGGAGGAAAACGAATATGACTATATTTTCCCGGACAGCTATGACTGGCTGCTGGAGTAAGCAAAAAATACGGAATGCGGAACGAAGAATCATTCGGGCTGCGAAAACGGAATGATAGAATGCTTTCCATGATGATTGATCTTTCAGGCTTGCCGATTGCGCCGGAGAGGGATACAATAACAGTGGAAAACGGCCCTTTCACCCACTATTAAATTCCGCATTCCGCATTCCGAATTTCGAGTTTTCTCACACCTCTCGTTGTGGCCCGGAGGGACGCAAAAGAGGCGGCCAGGAAATGCAAGCGGCAAAGCATGCGCCAGCCGTCAGGCGCAGGGCATGCGTTGAAAGGAACAAACCCCTTGTGGGTTTGTGACGCGGTAACACATACGAAATGCAAGCGGCGAAGCATGCGCCAGCCGTTAGGCGCAGGGCATGCGTTGAAAGGAACAAACCCCTTGTGGGTTTGTGACGCGGTAACACGTACGAAATGCAAGCGGCGAAGCATGCGCCAGCCGTCAGGCGCAGGGCATGCGTTAAAACTCCAGGAGGTTTTTATGAAACATGCATTGGCAAGCCTGGTAAAATCCGCCCAGGCGGTGGGGCTGGCGGAAGCGGCCCGACTGGAGGAAATGAAGAATTCCGGCATCGCCCGGGAAATCATTGAGGCAAGAATGCATCAGGCGCTGCTGGTGATGCGCCAGAGCGCGGAAAAGGGCTTTGACCCTGCCTTGAAATCCATGAGCGGCATGACCGGGGGCCAGGCTGCGCTGCTGCTCAAGGCGGTGCAGGATGGAAAAACCAGCGGCGGCAATTATCTGGGCCGGGCGGCTGCCCGGGCGCTGGCTATTGCGGAATGCAATGCCGCCATGGGTAAGATTGTGGCGGCGCCCACGGCGGGGGCCTGCGGCATACTGCCCGCCGCTCTGCTTACCGCCCAGGAGGAATTTTCCCTGACGGATGATCAATTGGTGGATGGATTGCTGGTGGCGGCAGCGGTGGGGCAGATCATTGCTGTCCGGGCCAGCATATCCGGGGCCCAGGGAGGCTGCCAGGCGGAATGCGGCAGCGCGGCGGCCATGGCGGCGGCGGCGCTGGTGTTCCTCCGGGGAGGATCCCCCCAGCAGAGCGCCGACGCCTGCGCCTTTGCCCTGATGAATGTGATGGGCCTGGTATGCGATCCGGTGCAGGGGCTGGTGGAGGTTCCCTGCGTATACCGCAATGTATCCGGGGTGGCCAATGCCTTTACCGCCGCCGATCTGGCGCTGGCCGGCATTCCCTGCCCCCTGCCTCCCGATGAGGTGATCGACGCCATGAAGACAGTGGGCGAGCAATTGCCTCCCTCCCTGAGGGAAACGGGGGAAGGCGGCTGTGCCGGCTGCCCCTCCGCCTGCAAACGATAACAACAGAAAAGAATAATCAATGGATTGACGGCTTTCCGGAAAGGAGCGATCCCCGGAAAGCCTGTTTTTTGCCGTTTCAGGATATTTTTTCTTTTCATGCAACAAAAGAGCCTGCCGGATGCATCTAATGGATGGAACGTTCCCAAAGGGGTGATGATCATTGACCAAAGAGCAATTCGTTGAAAGAATCGATGCGGTGCAGGGGCAATTATACCGCATATCCCTTGCCATCCTGTGCAATGACGCGGATGTACAGGACGCCATGCAGGAAACGGTGCTGAAGGCCTGGGAAAAGCGGCACACCCTCCGCAATGAAGCCTTTTTCAGCACCTGGATCACCCGGATTGCCATTAACACCTGCCGGCAAATGATCCGGAAAAACAGGCGCATCGTGCTTATGGATCAATTGCCGGAATGCCCCGTGCCGTCCCGGGATGTTACGCTGAAAATGCTGGTGGAATGCCTGCCGGAAAAGCTGCGGCTGCCCTTCGTGCTGCAGTATTCCGAAGGCATGGATACTGCCCAGACGGCGGAAAGTCTGCATCTGACCCAATCTGCGGTACGCAGCCGTATCCACCGCGCCAAATTGATTTTGAGAAAGGAGCTGGCAGAAAATGAGGAAGCATCCATGGCAGCCCGCTGATCTGAAATCGGCATTCCCTGAAATTCCGGATGAAATTTCCCGCGCCGTGATGGAAACCGCCCGCTCCGTGAAGGAGGAAAGCGATATGAAAGCAAGAAATACCATCCGGTTTTCCCTGGCCCTGGCGCTTATCGTCATTTGCTTGACGGGCATTGCCCTGGCGGTGAGCTATCCGAGAATTTCAGAGGTTTTCGGCAGCCGTTATGGAGATGATTTTCAAGCCTGGATGGAGGATGGGAACGTGGCGTCCCCTGAAAATTCCATTACCGTGGAAGGAGTAACCTTTACCCTGAATGAAGTGGCTGTCCGCAATCGGGGGCTGTATGGACTGGGCTCCATTACTCCCGGGGAAGGCATTCTGCTGCTGGCCAGCGAATACACGGCTGCGGAGCCTTACGGCTATGCGGTTTTCCAAGGGGATAAAGCCCCGGAGGGCACCCCCAGCCTCATGGAAGTGGCAGCTGCAGAAGGGAAAACCATTAAGCAGGTGGAATTCTGGCTGGAGAAAATCGGCACAGAGGATGGCGCTCTGCTGGAGCCTGACGGCTGGGGTTCTGATGAGAGGCCCATGCGGGACGGCAGCGTGCAATTCCTGTTTGAGGCGGAGGATGGCATTGCCGTTCAGCCTGACGCAGAAAAATATACTGTTCAGCTGCTGGTGGCGGTACGAAATGTATCCGCTGATGGGGAAGTGGACTATGATCATCCTGTCCGCAGGGAATGGACGGTGGAAATTGCCCCTCAGCCCTTTGCCGAAGCATTGGAAACGTCTAAGCCTGAAAAAACGGAAGCAGAGCTGCCTGTTGTTTCTCGGGATGCCATTCAACCCAAGCACGTCAATGCCCCGCAGGCTTACGAGCAGACCGGCACCCTGCCCATCTATCAGGCCATTCCCCGCAGTTTCCAGGGTAAGCTGGATTATGCCTGGTTTAATCAGAGCGGCATTGTGAAGGAAGAGGAGAATGCCCGGCGCATTGGCGGCATGGTGGATTATGCCGATGGCGGCCATCTGGAATGGTATGAGCAGTCCATCTACTATACTGTTCATGACGGTACCTACGAAGCGGTATCGGAAGTGTTTGAGGGCGGAACCGTCAGAACCGTGACGGAAACCCTGCCCAAGGGATCTATGGCAGTTCAGGCTGCCAGCATTGCCAGCTGGATGACCTTCGGCTTCCCCGGTACGGATCAGATCTATACGCTGGAAAAGACGGAACTGACCCATATTACTTTGGAAGAAGCCAAGGAGAAGGCGGAAAGCCTGCTGGATAAGCTGGGACTGGAGGGGTATACCTGCACCGCCGCTCTGGATATGGGGCAGCATAGGATCCGGGAAATGGGCAATGAACTGAATCATCAGATGGATATCGGCAATTTGGGCGGCAATGCTTTCCGATATGATTACAGCAATGTTTCTGTCCGGGATGAAGGATATTATCTGAAATATCATAAACTGGGGGCGGATGGCGATCTGGCGGGGCTTTTCCAGGCCACCTTCTATATCACGGCAGAGGGCGTTCAGATGATCAATCTGAATGATCAGTATGCCCAGGGCGGGATTGTAGACACCCCGGAAAAACTGCTGGATGCCGATACCGTCTGTGAAAAGCTGCCGGAGGAAATGGCTAAATCCCGTCATCCGGAAACGCTGGTGGAAATTCAACGTGCATCCCTTACCTGGATGCCCATGCGGGCGGATCAGGGCAGCGATATGATTTTCAGTCCTGTTTGGATGATCACCTATGTATCCGATGAGGGCGAAGCAGAGGGCTACACCGGCTGGGCCGCTTTTGACGCCGTTACAGGAAAACTGGTGGACGCCATCTTTAACTGAATGAAAAAAAGCCCGCAGAAACGCTTGCTTCTGCGGGCGCATTTTATGAAGTGATCAAATGATTTCGTACTGCCATTGATCGGCCTGTTGGATATCTTGAAGGATCAGATCCAGCAGATATACATCGTATTCGTTCTTTCCTACCTCGTGACGATCTTTGGCAAATTTTACGGTAAACTTTTCGGGATCAAAAATCACCCGGGCGGTTACGCCGGCCTTGGAAATGATAATTTCTCCCTTCCGGATTTCCGGTTCTTCCCAAAGGATCAGCCGTTCCCGGATTTCTTCTCCCTCTGCCTTGAACTGGCTTGCGCCTTTTATGGTGAGCTTTCCGGTTTCATGATCGAACAGGATTTCTCTGCGCAGCATATCCAGATTCTCATTGCCGTAGGCGGGGGCGATATCCATGCGGATGCCGCTTTCGTCCAGCTGCACATCCCGGGCGGCATATTCCCGGCCTTCCTTCTGATATTTTCCGCCCACCACAGGCACCGCATGGCCCCGGGAACAGCAGCACAGGAAGGAATAACGATCATCATAGAAATACTGGCGGGAATAGGTGCCCGCCCCCAGATCGGCGATGATCATCTGCCCATTTTTGTAAAGATGGAAGGATCCCACGTCGTTCTGATTATGGGCTTCCAGATTATGTCCGCCCTTGGCCGCCAGGGAAATCTCTCCATCCCGGCTGGTAGCCAGATACCACTGGGCTTCCTTCAGGGCGTAGTGGCTGGCCAGGGGCTCATCCACCACCTGATCATCCGCCCAGAGCAAATTGCGCAGGGCATAGGACCACCGGCCGCATCCGTCAGTGGGATACAGAGCCCGGTTTTCCAGGGGCGGAATTTTCACTTCCGGAAGAATGGAATGGAGGTAGCAGGCAATGCCGAAGATGTATTCGCTTCCGGCGTGGGCGTCGGAGAAATTGACGGTACAGCGGTGATTGAAATAGCATTTCTGCTGGAAGGAAGCCACCGCCCGCAGATTGCCCAGCTTCATCATATCAATTCTGCCGCCGGTATATCGATACAGCATCTCTGCATAGCCCAGGAAATAGCTGTACCCATAGGTCCAGTAGCCCATGCCTTCCAGGCAGGTGCCGTCTTCCGCAAAGCCCTTCTGATAGTATTCGAAGGGCTTTTGCAGCTTCCAAAGAATTTCACATAGTTCTTCGTCGTTTTCTGCCAGATAGATGGCAGCCCGGCCCACAGAACCGCCGCAAACCGCCGCCCAGTTGGTAGTCCAATCCTCCCAGTATGCTCCATGCTTCAGGTAGGGCAGCAGCACCCGCTCCCGGCAAAGATACTTTGCCCTTTCTACCACCAGGGGATGCAGCTGATCCCCCATCAGGAAGCAGATTTCCGAAAATGCGTCCGCCGTTTCGCAGGCAAACAGATCGGTGGTGTAAAGCTTATGCTCCAGATGAGTAAGCCCGTGATTCATCAGATGGGCGGGCAGACACCAGGTGTATTCGTTGCAGATAGCCCAGATGACATTTTCCAGTTCGTTTTTATCTTCTTCCTTTCCGTACAGCCAGAAAGAAAGGGCGGCGTGCACCAGGCGGGTGCGGCGGATAAAGTAGCCGTCTTCGCCGTTTTCATATTGCATCCGGTCGCCGGTGGTTTCGAATAATTTGAAGTTGGTAAAGGGAGTTTCCTGAATGGGCTTGCCCCGCCAGGCGTTCATTTTTTCATCCAGCAGGGCCAGGGTTTCTTTCAGCAGAGGATTGTTCAGAATGGACTGTTTTTTTTCTTCCGGGATACGCAGGGATTCTTTGGTGCAGGATTGAAGAATAGCCAATAGTTGCTGTTTTTCCATGAGGATAGGCCCCTTTCATAATTAATTGACGGGAAAGAATATACAAATTTGAGTTGATAGTGCAATTCTGCATAAAGGACGTTTTTCCTGCCTGGGAGAGGAGCTTTTTTTGTGTTCAGGCCTCCCGGATTGACGAATGTACAGAAATTGGGTATAATATAACCATTCACTGAAGAAATGAGGCGCATTTTATGCAGTCATTCTCTCATCGGAAAGGCAAGGCTGCCTTTACCTTAAAGGACGCCCAGGGCAGGCCCATGGCCGGCCAAAGGGTGCATGTGGAATTGGAAAATCACGAATTCCTCTTTGGTAGCGGCGTATTTTGGCTGACCCCGATGCTGGATCCGGCGGCCCCTGAAAAGATGAAGGCGGCACTGCAGCAGGTATGGGAGGATTGGAAGGCGCTGCTCAATTACGGCACCCTGCCTTTCTATCAGGGCCGTTATGAACCGGTGGAGGGCCAGACCATGGAAGCGCCCACCCTGCGGGCCGCCCGCTTTCTCAAGGAAAACGGCTTTGCAGCCAAGGGCCATCCCCTGTGCTGGCATACCGTTTCCGCCCCCTGGCTGCGCCAGAAAACTACGGAGCAGGTATTGGAAAATCAACTGTTCCGCATCCGCCGGGAAGTGGGGGCGTTCAAAGCATATATTCCCTTCTGGGATGTGATCAACGAAGTGGTGATCATGCCGGAATTCAGTAACGAAGCAGAAGAAAATGCCATCACCCGCCTGTGCCGGGAAATGGGCCGGGTGGGCTTGGTGAAAAAGGTGTTTGATCAGGCCCGGGCCATGGATCCTCAGGCCAAATTGCTGCTCAATGATTTCAATACCGGCGAAAAGTATAAGGAATTGATTGCCGATTGCCTGGAGGCCGGGGTGCCCATGGATATCATTGGCATCCAATCCCATCAGCACCAGGGATTCTGGGGCCTGGAAAAGCTGCAAGAGGTATTGGATCGCTTCTCCGTTTTCGGCATGCCCATTCATTTCACCGAAAATACCCTTATTTCCGGCGAACTGATGCCCCCCCATATCGTGGATCTGAATGATTTCCAGGTGTCCTCCTGGCCAACCACCCCGGAAGGGGAGGATCGGCAGGCCCGGGATATCCTGGCCATGATGGATGTGCTCTTCGCCCATCCCCTGGTGGAGGCCTTCACCTCCTGGAACTTTACCGATGACGCCTGGCTGGGGGCCCCGGCGGGGCTGATTCGTAAGGACGGCAGCAAAAAGCCTGCCTACGACGCCATGCTGCAGCGCATCCGCAAGGATTGGCATACCAGCCTGGATCTGATGACCGATGAAATGGGCCAGTGCAGTGTGGAAGGCTTCCGGGGCGTGTATTCCCTCACCTGCAATGGCAAAAAGGCCGCCTTTACCTTGGATAAGCAAGAATCCGATCGGGAGATTGTGCTTCCGTAATGCGGGATGATGCAGGTCTTTGTGCCCGCACCCCCACCAGGAATATTGACCCCGGATGAAATAAATACTGATTCACCATCCATTTTCCGATAACATGTTGAGATGACGATGAAGCCAATCGGCTCCGCGGGCAGGGTGGAACGCTGCCTGCCGGATGCCTGGCATCCGGAAAACCGCAAAAAATTGGCGAGAGAGAAAGAATGCCTTCTCTTTCGCCAATTTTTTTATGGTTTCGTTCTTCCTGGGAAAAGTGTCATTCGTTTCTTTTCCTTTCGTGCGGAAAAAATGAATGCTTTGTGTGGCTGTGATTTTGCAAAGGAAATCCAGAACTGATCATTAGCGCGGGATATAGGGGCTGTGGAGGCTTTTGCCGCGTTCATCCGTTACAGCAGGCTAAGAAGCGTATCTCCCAGCTGCCGGCAGGTGTGCCCCTCCCGGGTACCGGTAACAGGGCAGAGAGAAGCGGCCTTTTCCAGGGCCTTTTCCAGTTTTTCGGCTTTTTCGGGCAGGGCAATATGCCGCAGCAGCATCACCGCCGCCCGAAGGATGCTTTCAGGATTGGCGTAATCCCCCAGCCCTTCTTCGATCATCCGGGGGGCGGAGCCGTGAATGGCCTCAAACATAGCGTACCGATCCCCCTGGTTGGCACTGCCGGCGGTGCCCACGCCCCCCTGCAGCTGGGCGGCCTCATCGGTGATGATATCGCCGTAGAGATTGGGCATCAGGAACACCTGAAATTTTTTCCGGATGGCGGGATTGATCAGATTGGCGGTCATGATATCGATATAATACTCCTCGGCGGTAATGCCGGGGTATTCCCGGGCCATCTCATGGCACAGTTGGGAAAACATCCCGTCCGTCTTTTTCATGATATTGGATTTGGTGACGATGGCCACATGGGTTTTTCCGTTGTTTTTGGCATACTCAAAGGCCGCCCGGGCGATGCGCTTCGTGCCGGCAATGGTGGTCACCTTGAAATCCATGGTAAGCAGACCGGGGATTTCAATGCCCTTGCTGCCCAGGGCATATTCCCCTTCCGTATTCTCCCGGAAGAACATCCAGTCGATGCCCTCTTCCGGCACGCTCACCGGCCGCACATTGGCAAACAGATCCAATTCCCGGCGCAACGTCACATTGGCGCTTTCCATGGTGCCGCCGGAGGGGGTGGTAGTGGGGCCCTTCAAAAGCACATCACAGGCCTTGATCTCTTCCAGCACGTCATCCGGTACTGCTTTGCCTTTCTCCATCCGGTTTTCGATGGTCAGCCCCTGAATATTGCGGATTTCAATGCTACCTGCGGCAATTTCATCTTTGAGCAGCGTTTCCAGCGCCCGCTGGGCCTGGGCGGTGATCAGGGGGCCGATGCCGTCCCCGCCGATGACGCCGATGACGGTTTTTTCCTTCTTTTCCGGGAGGGTTTTCTTTTCCATGCCCTCTGCCCGGGCGATCTGGGAAAGCAATAATTCCCTGTAATGGCTGACAGCCTTTTCAATCATTTCGTTCATTCAGATGCCCGCCTCTCTGGTATAGTTCAGCAATCCGCCGGCCAGCAGAATCTGCTGCTGCCGCTCCGTCAGGGGGCAGGAAAGGATGATTTCCTTTTCTCCGCAAAGGGCGGAAAGCCGGCCGGTTTTCAAATCCTGATGGATGTTTTTGATTTGCAAGGTATCCCCCTGCTGCAGCGCGTCGTAATCATCGGGGTTTTCAAAGGTCACCGGCAGGATGCCGGCGTTGATCAGATTGGCGGCATGGATGCGGGCGAAGGATTTGGCGATTACCAGCCGCACCCCCAGATGCAGCGGCGCCAGAGCAGCGTGCTCCCGGGAAGAGCCCTGGCCGTAGTTTATGCCGCCGATAACACAGCTGCGGCCCATTTCCAGCGCCCTTTGGGGGAAGGTTTCATCGCATACGCCGAAGCAGAATTCCGCCATCTTGGGGATATTGCTGCGATAGGGCAGCACCTTGGCCCCGGCAGGCATCACATGATCGGTGGTGATATTATCCCCTACCTTCAGGGAAACGGGCAGGTTCAGCTGGTCGGGCAGGGGCTCGCCCTTGGGGAAGGGCTTGATATTGGGCCCCCTCTGCACGGAAAGATTTTCTGCTTCCTGTGCATCTGCAGGGGATAAAACGCCGCTGTCATCAATTTTGAAGGTATCGGGCAGGTTCACTTCCGGGTAAATGCCCAATGTTCTGGGATCGGTGATAAAGCCGGTAAGGGCGGTGGCGGCGGCGGTTTCCGGGGAGGCCAGATAGAGCTGGGCGTCCCGGGTGCCGCTTCTCCCTTCAAAGCTTCTGTTGAAGGTGCGCAGGGATACCCCGGCGGAGGCGGGGGAGAAGCCCATGCCGATGCAGGGGCCGCAGGCGCATTCCAGAATCCGCGCCCCGGCGGCGATCAGATCGGACAGCGCCCCGCAGTCGGAAAGCATGGATAATACCTGCCGGGAGCCGGGGGAGATGGACAGGCTGACGCTGGGCGCGATCACCTTGCCCTTCAAAATGGCGGCTACCCGAAGCATATCCCGAAGGGAAGAATTGGTGCAGGAACCGATGCAAACCTGGGATACGGCGATGTGGGATTGGCTTTCCGCCGTGGCCACATTATCAGGGGAATGGGGCTTGGTGACCAGGGGATGGAGGGCGGAAAGATCCATATCGATCACCCGATCGTAAGCCGCATCCGGATCGCTTTCCAGAGCAACAAAATCCGCTTCCCTGCCCTGGGCCTTCAAAAATGCCCGGGTTACTTCGTCGGAAGGGAAGATGGAGGTAGTGGCACCCAGCTCCGCGCCCATATTGGTGATGGTGGCCCGCTCGGGAACGGACAGGGTTTTTACGCCCTCGCCTGCCCATTCGATGATGGCGCCCACGCCGCCTTTTACGGTGAGGATGCGCAGAATTTCCAGTGCCGCATCCTTGGCGGTGACCCAGGGGGATAATTTCCCGGTGAGATTTACCTTATACATTTTCGGCATGGTGATATAATAGGCGCCGCCGCCCATGGCCACCGCCACATCCATGCCGCCTGCGCCCATGGCCAGCATGCCGATGCCGCCGGCGGTGGGGGTATGGCTGTCGGAGCCGATGAGGGTTTTTCCGGGCACGCCGAAGCGTTCCAGATGCACCTGATGGCAGATGCCGTTGCCGGGACGGGAGAAATATACCCCGTATTTCCGGGCTACGGACTGGA
>SVGR01000051.1 GCA_015056265.1 Clostridiales bacterium | reverse complement strand
TGCCCAAAGGCACCTCCGCCCATCCGGTCCAGATACAGCGCCCGGGGAGGTGCAGGCATTTTCGCTTTCACGCTGCCAAGAATAGCCAGGCCATCCCCGCCGGGCAGCACCCCATCCAACACAAGCGCATCCGGCGACAAATGGTAGATATCCGTTTCAGCCCCTCGGCCGTCGCGGATGACGCCGATGACATAGACCTCCGCCATCAGATCCAGCGTCCGCATCAAGCCATTCCCTTCGCCGGATACGATCACCGTCCGCATAGGCGTCAGCATGTAGCATCCTTTCTTTTCTTTCCTTTGGGCAGAAAATTATTGAATAATACTGCCGATACAGTCATGGCCAGGGCAATACCGCACAGGCCCATGACCGTTTCAGTGCCAATGTTGCCCGCCATCTGATAATCCCCTTCCGCCAGATAGCGCATGGTCAGATACAGTCCATTCCCAGGAACCAAAGGAATGATGGCGCCGGTAACAAAAAGCGTCGCCGCCCGCTTCATAATCCGGGCACAGATTTCGCACACAATGCCGATCAGCAGCGTTGCCAGGAAATAACCCACCGTGCTCTGATCCATCAATAAAAACACCCCGTACCCCGCTACAGCCACGCAAGCGGTGATAAAGACGGCACTCCTCGGCAATTTAATCAGCGCAGAATAGCCAACGGTTGCCGCAAAACAGGCAAGCAATTGCATCCACCAGCTCATCCTATCGCTCCTCTCCATATGGCCAGGGTAAGGCCGATACCGGCCGCCAGCATCACTGCGCACAGCACCGCTTCCACAAGCCTTGCCCCGCCGGAAACCAGATCGCCCCGCAGTGTATCCCGGATGCTGTTGGTCGTGGCAAGGCCGGGCAGCAGAGGCATAATGGATCCGCTGATGATAGGCTCCACATTTGCGCCGGGAAAAATCACTGTTCCTAGCAGCGCCACCAGTGTGGTAATCGCACCGGAAATCAATCCGGATACCAGCCCAGGCATCCGACGCTTGCTCATGTACGCCGCCGATAACTGCACTGCAACGCCGCAAAAGAGGGCAATCAGAAAATCGATCCATTGGCCGCCCAGCATGATGCTGAATCCGCCGGCGGAAAGGGCGCTGGCGCCAACCAGCAGCCATTCCTTCTCCTTTTCCGGTTTGGCAATGGCCTGCAAGGCTTCCAGCGCCTCCCTGGCACCCATCCGTCCTGTCGCCACCTGACGTGAAATACCATTGCACAGATCCACTCGCTTCAGATCAATGCCGCGCTTATGCACCCGAACAATGCGGGTAATATTGTTCACTTCTTCCGTTGCCAGGGTGAGCATAAGACCCGTTGGCAAGGCCAGCACGTCTACTTTCGGAATGCCCAGACCCCGGCACATCCTTTCCACCGTTTCCTCTGCCCGATAAGTCTCCCCGCCGCATTCCAATATAATGCGGGAAGCCAGGCATACGGCATCCAGCACCATGGTGATTGATTCCATCATTTCCTCCATGGGCGCATTTCCCGCCCGTCGCTTTAGAATATGGCCGAAGCGCCAATCAGAAGCTGGGCCAGATAATAGCAGCCCAAACATGCATAATCGTATGTCTTTCCCTGAATTTTCAGGACGATACGGCCAGCAAGCATCCCATCCGATACCGCAAACAGGAGTGCACCGATGATCAGCAGCGGTGCCTTTCCAATCGCCAGGGACACCATCAATGCCAGCACCAGGCCATAACCGAAAACTGGCAGCACCATCTTTTTGTCAATGTGCTTTTTCGCCCAGAGCATCGCCGCACCGATGCCGCCCATCAATCCCAGGAAGACCAGCCAGTTTTCCATGTCAGGTACAGCCGCCTGGCAATAAGCAATGCAATAGCACACATGGCCCAAAGCAAAGCATCCCATTCCCGGCAGAAACCGGATGGCCAGCAGCACATCCGCCACTGCGCATATGATAAGCCCGGCCGCCAGCATTCCCTTCCCCGGCGCCGGCGCAGAAACCGCGCCCCATACTGCCAGAAAAGCACAGCACAGCGTCGCCTGGCACTTCATGCCAAGCGCCGCTGCCCCTTCGCCGCGGGGGCCGTATTTGATCTTCTGGTACAAGAGGAAAAATACGCCAGTCATAACGCCGGCAATCATTAAAAGTATCCACTGCCCCATAATGCATTCCCCATTTATTCCGGATATGTGAGGCGGGGCTGCTCCAGGCTGCTCAAGTATTTCCGGGCATAATAGCGGGCCATATTCAGGTTCTGCTCCTGATAATTGCCGCATTCCACCGCCGATGCGCCAGGGATATCCCCTTCATAATCCCGGATAAACCGGAAGGTATCCCGAATCAGCGACAACACATCTTCGCTCTCCAGCCAATCAAACATCACCAGATAAAACCCGGTACGGCAGCCCATGGGGCCAAAGTAAATCACCCGATCCTTCTGCCCGCAATTCCGCAGATAAGTGGCACCCAAATGCTCCATGGTATGGATGGCAGGCATATCCATCACCGGCTCGGCATTGGGCTGGGTGATCCGCAAATCAAAAGTGGTCACAGGTTTTTCTTTTCCGCCGTCCCTGCGGGAAACATATAAACCGGGCATCAGTCGGGTATGATCTACCCGAAAGCTTTCGATTCTCTCCATAAGCGCCTCCAAACGTGATTTCCCTCCTATTATACCTTCAATTTTTCATTTTGTCATCCCTTCTAATAAGAATCTGCGCCTTTCCGTATGAAATTCACAGTCTCTGTGCATATTGAAAAACAGGAGGTGGTATCCATGAATCAGGGAATCTGGGATCATATCAAGGTGGTACAATACGGCTGCGGAAAAATGGGCAGCATCATCATGCGCTATCTGATGGAAAAAGGCGCCCAAATCGTAGGCGCCATTGATGCGGATGACAAGCTGGTGGATAAAGATATCGGTGAAATTGCCGGCCTTGGCCGTACCACCGGAATAAAAGTAAAGCGCCACGAAGATACTGTGCTGGATAATTGCGATGCAGATATCGCCATTCTCACGCTGCAGAGCTATCTGCCGGACATGCACAAACCCATTTTGGAATGCGTCACCCGGGGCATCAACGTGATCACCACAGCGGAGGAGGCTCTCTATCCCTGGACTACCTCCCCTGCCATCACCAATCAATTGAATGCCCTGGCTAAGCGCACCGGGTGTACCATCGTCGGCAGCGGCATGCAGGATATCTTCTGGGTCAATTTCCCGGCGCTGATGGCAGGGGGCTGCCATAAAATCACGGAAATCGAAGGGGCCGTCAGCTATAATGTGGAAGATTACGGTATCGCCCTGGCGCGCGCCCACGGCGTAGGCCTATCCGCCGCCGAATTCGAAAAAAAGATTGCCCACAGCCTGTCCATGCCCGCATACGTCTGGAACAGCAACGAAGCCCTTTGCATGCGTATGGGCTGGAGTATCCAGGAAACCCGGCAAAAGGCCGTGCCTGTCTTTGCCGATCATGATGTTCACAGTGATACCCTGGGACAAACCATCAAAAAGGGCGATGCCATCGGCATGAGCGCCGTGGTTACAACCATCACCCATCAGGGCGTCGTCGTGGAAACCCAATGCATCGGAAAAGTATATGAAAAAGGCGAAGGGGATCTGTGTGATTTCATCATCCATGGCGAACCCAATATGCACTTTTCCGTAAATAAACCCGATACCGTGGCCCATACCTGCGCCACCATTGTCAATCGCATTCCCGATGTGCTTTCTGCCCCCGCAGGCTACTGCACCATGGATAAGCTGCCCCTTCCCAGGCATCAGAGCTATCCCATGCTGCTGGACAGAGGCCGTTGCCAATAACCATTACAAACAAAAAATACTCCGATGCAGAGTGCTCCGCATCGGAGTGATTTTTAGATCAGATTCATTTTCGCGGCCATATTCCGCACCGTTTCATCAAAGCGAATGATCTTTTCATCTTCGATGCCCAGTTCAATATCCGCAAGGCAGATGTCACATGGCCCGGTCTCCGTCAGCATTCGCTTAACGTCCGCTTCCACCCCTGCCCAATCCTTTTCTTTCAGGAAATGGGGATGATAGAACACCATCCTGCGGGTTTCGGGGAAGCATTCGCGCACATGGGTGAGGTTGGAATCAAAACCGAAATCAACATAGCCCACCCGATCCAGGGTACTGAATGCCTTGGCATACGGATCCAGCCGCCAGTTGCAGCTGTGAATGCCGAATGCCGCGCCTTCCTTTTCCAGCCGGCGATCGTAAGGCATCACGAATTCTTCGTAGTTTTCCGGAGAAATCATATTTACCACGCAGCTGCTGGCCACGGTGAAATCGGCATTATAGCCGGAATCACGCTGCCGCTTCTGAATCAGATGGATCAGATCAATCATGGTGGTTGTCACATGGTCCAGCAAATGATGGCACAAATCGGGATCCATGATCATATCCACAAATACGTCGGCACCGCGGATCTTGAAGGCGTTGTTTAGAACACCCTGGAAATTGACGCAGCCGTCAATCTTACCCCACTTTTTCTCAATATAGTCCATCTGCTGCAGAAGCTGCTGAATTACGGGGTGATTTTCCACGTCAATGGGCTTGAGGGCAGCAATCTCTTCCTCAGAAAGATGATCCTGAGGACGCATGGCCGGCCAGATATGGGGATAATAGACAGGTTTGAGGCCATAGAGCATGGAAAACAGGCACACACCGTATACATTGGATACGGTGGCGCATTCCTGGAAAAAGCCATCTTGATCATGTTCATGGAAATAGGGCACATTGGGGAAGCATTTGAGCACATGCTCCTTCATCTTCGCCACATTCTCAAACCGGTATTCCGGATCAAGATGATACCGTTCCGAAAAATCCACGCCAACCCGTTCATGATACCAATTGGTAGTAAAACCAATCACGCATCGTACGGCCGGATCATCCGGCTGCACATGCTCCCAATTCAAGGGCGCAGAGAAAGGAATATATCCTTTCAGCATTTTCTTTTCCATGGAACGACCCTCCATATTATTCGCGTTCAATTTCATCAGACAAGTTTTCATTCATTCAATCATTTCATCGAAAAGCTCGTTTAAGCCTTTTGTATTATACAAAAACTATTTTTCCATGTCAACCGCCTTTTCCCCCGTTCAATAAAAAAATGCCCCTTCCTTTCGGAGGGGGCATGCGATACACCTGATTATTCAGCCTTGGGGCCGGCGGCAACTACTTCTTCGCTCATGTGGGTGTACTTCTTGAAGTTTTCCACAAAGCTCTTGGCCAGTTCCTTCGCCTTGGCGGCATAAGCTTCTTTATCTTCCCAGGTGTTGGCGGGGATCATCAGCTCAGAGGGTACGCCTTCACAGGTGGTGGGCACGGAAACGCCGAAGAAGGGGTCGGTTTCAAACTGAGCATTTTCCAGGCTGCCGTTCAGGGCGGCGGTCACCATGGCGCGGGTGTAGGAAAGCTTCATGCGCTTGCCGGTGCCGTTCCAGCCGGTATTCACCAGGTATACATTGGCGCCGGATTTTTCAATCTTATCGGCCAGCATGGCGGCATAAACGGAGGGATCCAGGGGCAGGAAGGGCTCGCCAAAGCAGGTGGAGAAGGTGGGCACGGGAGAAGTGATACCGATTTCGGTGCCGGCCAGCTTGGAGGTAAAGCCGGAAACGAAATAATACATGGCCTGATTCTTATCCAGCTTGGAAATGGGAGGCAGCACGCCGTAAGCATCGGCAGTCAGGAAGATAACGGTCTTGGGGGTGCCGCCCACGCCGTCCAGCTTGGCGTTGTTGATGTATTCCACAGGGTAGCCAACGCGGCTGTTTTCAGCCAGGGAGGCATCGTCAAAATCGAATTCCCGGGTCTCGGGATCTATTACTACGTTTTCAACCAAGGCGCCGAACTTGATGGCGTTATAGATATCGGGTTCCTTTTCGGCAGACAGGTTGATGCACTTGGCATAGCAGCCGCCTTCGAAATTGAACACGGAATCATCGGCCCAGCCATGCTCGTCATCACCGATCAACTGACGGTTGGGATCGGCAGACAGGGTGGTCTTACCGGTGCCGGAGAGGCCGAAGAAGACAGCGCTGTCCCCATCCTTGCCGATATTGGCAGAGCAGTGCATGGGGAATACGCCCATCTTGGGCAGAACATAGTTCATGACGGAGAAAACGCTCTTCTTGATTTCGCCGGCATACTGAGAACCGCAGATGACAACCATCTTTTCTTCATAGTTCACCAGGATGGCAGCTTCGGAGCGGGTGCCGTCGATTTCGGGGATGCACTTGAAGCCGGGAGCGGCGATGATGGTGAAATCCACATTGAAGTTATCCAGCTGTTCCTTGGTGGGACGGCGAAGCAGCTGATGGATGAACATATTCTGGCTGGCCAGTTCGTTCACAATGCGGAAGCCCTTCATGTACTTTTCATCGGCGCCGGCAAAGCCGTCAAACACGAAAATCTCACGATTCTGCAGATATGCAACTACCTTGTTGTAGATGGCGTCATATTTTTCCTTGGTGATCGGGCGGTTCACCTTACCCCAGGCGATTTCGTCATGCACTGCGGGGGTGTCCACGATAAACTTATCATTGGCGCTGCGGCCGGTATATTTGCCGGTTTTGACCACCAGAGCACCGGTATTGCTCAGCGTGCCTTCGCCGCGGCGGAGGGCGTGCTCAGTCAGCTGTGCGGGGGTCAGGTTCCGGTAGATTTCGGTGGGATTGATGATGCCCAGGTACTCCAGACTCAGCTTGCTCATTGGATGGCCTCCTAAATAAATGTAATGAAATTATATTGGCGTAAGGGCGGGTTCTTCCAAAAAGAAGATAACCAATCTCACCCTCATTCGTCTTATTCTGCATAATCTTCTTTTTTCCTGCTTTAATTCAAAAATTATTTTAAAAATTTTCAAAAAAAGGAACGGTTTCTTTCAACCGTTCCCATCCAAGCCTGTTTTGCTCATTTAACCGGAAAATCAAAGGCCTTATCGGGGAATGGTTCGCCCAGCAGCTTGTAATGCCACCATTCCTTTTCAAAGAAACGGAAGCCGTGCTTTTCCATTACCCGTCGAAGCAGCGCCCGGTTTTCCGCCTGTTCCGCTGTCACGCCTTTCGCTCCGTGCCAGGCCCTCTTGCCAAAGTAATCAAAGCCTGTGCCCATATCCAAGGGATTTCCATCCATATCCGTCAACGTCAGATCAATGGCGCTGCCCCGGCAATGACTGGAATTGCGGGCGATGTATCCCTGATCCACCATGAGAATCTTTTTCTTGAATTCGGGATAGAATTCTTCCTGCATCCGCTTGTCATCCTCATCATACGCCCAGCGGACAAAATGCTTCACTGCACGCTGGGGACGGTAAGCGTCAAAAATCATGATGCGGTATCCCATTTCCCGGAATTCATCGGCAGCTTTCCGGAGGGCTTCTGCCGCTTCCACCGTCATGATGGCATAGGGTGCCTCATATCCGTCAATCACATCCCCAACAAAATTATGGGTGCCCGCATAGCGGATATCCAGAATCACATCATCAATGACCTCATGGACATAGCAAAACCCTTTTGGCAATTCATGAGCGGGCGCAGGAATTTCTTCAGCCAGGCCCGCAGCGACAAACATACCCATCAGCAGCATCCAAATCATCATCCTTTTAATATGAATCGTCATAAATATACTTCACCTCTTGCGGATGGCCCCACAGGTAATAGGTCACCTTCAGTTCGCGCACCGCATGGGACGGGCCACGGGTGAGCATCACACACCAGATATCCTGAGAAGATTTTGGCGGAATAACAATTTCGTCCATAGAACCATAGAAACGCTGATCAAAAAACAATACATCGCCATTCTGGGGGGTGATCTGCATCTCCACCATTTCCGCAGGCACCAGGCCGGGATTGTTCAAGCGCAGGGTATATACAAAATAATTATATTCCGACGGGCCGCCCATCTCCTCTTCCCTGACCACCGTGCCGATCAGGCTGTTATTTTCCACCGCCTGGCGGATCATTTCAAATTCGCCGGCCCGCTCCGTTGCGGGATAGACCTCCAGTCCCTTACCGGCCACCTGCAATGAAGTATTAAACAGACCATAGACCATCACCCCGCTCAGCACCAACGCCAGGATCATCAGCACAATTGCTGCCGTTTTCACTTTTTCTGCCCCCTGCTCAATCCATCTGGGAGAGAATGCGGTTCATTTCTTCAATCATTTCCGAATCCTTCAGTCGGAATTTGAATTCCACACGCCGGGACGCCGCCATGTTCACCGTACCGTCTGCATTGTAAACGGGATCCGAATAGCTGCGGCCCTTGGCGGTGAGCAGATTCTGCAGCATCGTCCGCTGGCGGTTGGTTAGCGTGGGCAAATCCAGGCAGTATTCCGTCACGGAAAGGGCACGGTTTTGGGAGAGTTTCAGGTTAGTCTTATAGCTTCCGGCAGTATCGGTATGACCTTCGATAATAATTTCCCCCACATAATCCGCGTATTCCGGCCGCATCAGCACCCCCAGATACACCGGCACAAACCGTGCCAGCAAATCATAGCCTTCGCTTTTGATGCTGCTGGAATTGGAATCGAAGAAAATGGCGCTGTCCAGCACAATATCGCCGGTGGCAGGATCCACCGTGGCCTTCAGGTTGGCCCGGCTCAATTCGGCACTCAGATCTGCAATAATCTCCGTCCTGACGCCCAACAAATCATCCAATCGCTGCTGCTGAAGCAGCATTTGATGCTTTTGATTTTCCAGGGTTGTGGACATAGCGGCCAGCTTCTGTGCCTGCTCCGCCAATTGCAGCTGCAAAAGCGCCTGCTTTTCCTCTTCGGTTTTCAGGGCCGTCTGGGCAGCATGCAAATCGTTTTCCTGCTGATCCAATTGAATCTGCAGGGCGGCCAATTCCTCCTGCTTGCCCATGAGGGTGACATTTGCCGCTTCCAGCTCCTTTTCCCGTTCTACCAGGGTGATGGTGGCCAGATCCAGCTGGGCCTTCTGCTCATTCAATTGCTGGGTTTTCAAATCCAGCATGCTGTAATACTGATACACGCTGTACACCACCGCCAATACGAATACCAGCAGCAGCGATGCCATCATATCGGAATAGGATATCCAATGGGCGCCGTTATCCCCGCCCCTGGGGCCGCGCCCCATTCTTCTGCGTGCCATATCAGCCTTCCTCCGCAGTTCTGTTTTCCTGAAGGGCGGCGGTCACATCGCTGACTGCTTGCTGCAGCCGAGAGATGGCAGTAATGCAGCCTTCCGTCTCCTGCTGATACCGGACGGCAAAATCCGGCGCGGCGGAAACGGCCTTATAATCCTCCAGCTTATCGCTGAGGGCGGACAGCACACTGTGGATATTCTCATCAAACATGCCGAGGGCACGGGAAAAACCGCCGGTCAGATCTTCAACAAAAGCAGCATACGTTTCCTGCAGCTTCCGGGTGCTCTTATCCATCCGATCAGTCATATCACCGGTAACGCGCATGGCGCCGTCGGCCTGCTCCTGTACTGCGCTCATCACTTTGGATCCCCATGTGGCATATTCCTTCATGGTGCCCTGTAGTTCTGTCTGAGCATTCTTAATCAATGCAATAAAATCTGCCTGTTCCTGAGCGGCGCTCATCATTCCGTTCAGTACCTGAGAACCTCTGCTAATAAATGCATCGGTATTCTCCTGCGACTGTTCAATCACGCCAATATAGCTTTCAAATCGTTCCATTACCCGGCGTGTCAGATCCTGAACACTCTGCATACCCTTGAGAATTTCTTCAGCGGCGCTCATGGTGCGCTCCATGGCTTCGAAGGAAATGGTCTGGGCCTGATTCACCTGAGACAAGGTCTGGCCCAGCTGAGCAAACTGGCCGCCCAGAGAATGGTTCATCTGCATCACAAACTGGCCAACAATATTCTTAAGCCCTTCCATCTGTGTTTTGGTCTGGCCCAGAATAAAATTGTTCATGCTCTGGGCAACGGGAACCAGCGTCTTTTCCACGGAGGTAACGATACCGTCGCTGACCCGGGTGGTCAAATCGGAAGACAGCCGGCGCAGCATGGCTGCCCGGTCTTCCTGCTGGCATATCATCTGCACATTATCTTCCAGTGGCTTTTGCATCACCAGATCGGCAAAGGCATCATTGAATTCATCGATGGCACGGGTTGCGCTGCCGTAAGCCATACGGTTGAGCATATTGAAAAGCAGGGAGCAGGCAATACCGGCGATGGAGGTCATGAATGCAAATGTCATACCGCCGATCATCTGAGGAATGCTCTCCATGGTCTTGCCGGCGTCGCTAACGTCCAGGCCCCCAAGACCGTTCATCAGGCCGATAAAAGTGCCCAAAATACCCAGACTGGTAAGCAGACTGGGAATGATCTCTGCCAACTGACTGTGACCAACAGAATGAATGGCGGTGTCGTCATTCACATAATCCTCCACATTGCAGTTGAGGCCGCGGGCGTCCAATTGCTCTGCATTGACCAGGAACCGCCGCCAGGTTCCCTGCATGGCCTTGCCGATAAAAAGCACATCCTGCCATACAGGCCGGCCCTCCCCCGAGGAGGTTTCCAACAAGCGGATAGCCCGGCGCAGCTGATGGGCGCTGCGATGAACGGGAATAACGCACTTGAAAATACCGATCAGCGCCACCAACCCAATCGCAAAATAAACAAGAAAATCCACAAGGTTCTCCCTGAGGAAGGTCAGAATCCCATCCACCATACGCCCTTGCTCCTTTCACATCATTGATACATTCCCTATCATTGTATAATAGTTTCTTAAAAAATGCAATATAATTGTAATATCCCATATAAAATTTACGTTCTGGCCAGAAAAAAATAGTTTTTTATTTTGCTGTTTTTGCCCCGATTTCCTCCCATCCATTGACATCGGGGGGCGGTTGCAGTATATTATATGTTGATATAATTTTTGTGCTCAGGAGGTTTTCATGCGCATTGCATCCCTGCTTCTGGCCCTGCTGATGCTGATGAGCGGCGCCGCCCTTGCCGCTGCCGAAATCCCCCCCGCCGAAATTTTTCAGGCGCCCAAGCAGATTGTGGTTTCCTTTGCCGGGGACTGCACCCTGGGCTGCACTCCTCTTTCCCGAGAGCATGAAGAAAACAATTTTGAAGCGCTGGTGGAAAAAAACGGCCTGGAATATCCTTTTGCCAAGGTGCGGGAAATTTTCGAACAAGACGATCTGACTATCGTCAATCTGGAAAGCACCTTCTACGATTCCGAAAATAACCGTGCCCAAAAAACCTACACCTTCCGTGCCCCCACCCATTATGCTGATATTTTGACCCTGGGCAGCGTGGAAGCCGTTTCCATCGGCAATAACCACGCCCTGGATTACGGCAGGGCCGGCCAGGAATCTACCATCCAGGCCCTGGAAGCGCGCAAGATCGGCTGGTTCGGCACCAATGAATACGCCAGCAAAACCTTCATCTACGAAAAGGACGGGGTAAAAATCGGATTTGTGGCCGCCTATATTTCCTATTGGTGGTCCAAGGGCGCTGTGGATGTGATCAAGGCGGATTTTGCCGAGTTGGAAGAAGCAGACTGCGATCTGATCGTGGCCTGCATCCACGGCGGTGTAGAATATGATTTGCGTCATGATACCAACCAAGAAAAGATGGCCGATCGCTTCATCAAATACGGCGCTGATATCATCATCGGTCATCATCCCCACACCATCCAAGGCCTGCGAGTGCAGGACGGCATTTCCACGCTGTGGAGCCTTGGCAATTTCTCCTTCGGCGGCAATACCGAAGTGCGCACCATGAATACCTTCATTGCTCAATTCACCTTCTCTTTTGATGATGAGAATCAATATCTGGGCCATCAGCTCAACATCATTCCCTGCCATGTATCCGGCACCGAAGAGGAGAACAATTTCCAGCCCTATCCTGTTACCGGAAAGGATGCAGATGCGGTCATCAAGGCTATCCAATACGATGTGAAACGGCTGAAGCTCAAACCTTATGTGGAGGGCGTGGGCGCCATTCAGGAATTTGTGCCTGCCCCGGGAAAAAAATAAACCTTCTTTTATTTCTCCGTTGCATTGAGGAGGCAACCCTATGATCAATGTAAATGATTTTATCAAATCCCTGAAACTGCAGGTTCTCTCCCCTTCTTCCCGAAAGGAATGGGATTTCAACACCCCGGAGCTCAATCGCCCCGGGCTGCAATTCGTCGGTTTTTATGAACATTTTGCTTATGACCGTCCCCAGATTGTTGGCCTTACCGAAATGGCCTATCTGGAATCCCTGCCCGACGACACCCGCAGGGAACGGCTGGAAAACTACTTTTCCTATCCCATCCCCTGCGTGATTCTCTGCCGCGGCATGATGCCCACCGAGGATATGCTGGAACTGGCCGCCGCCCATGATGTCGCCCTGCTGCGGACGGAGGCTGTGACCACCCGCTTCTTCGGCAATGCCATGACCTATCTGAACCGCTGCCTGGCCCCCCGGGCCACCCTGCACGGGGTACTGGTGGATGTATACGGCGTGGGCGTGCTGATCACCGGCGAAAGCGGCGTAGGCAAGAGCGAAGCCGCTCTGGAGCTGGTCAAGCGCGGCCACCAGCTGGTAGCCGACGACGTGGTGGACGTGTGCAAGGTAACGGATAATCGTCTCACCGGCGAATCCCCTGAAACGGTGCGGCATTTCATGGAAATCAGAGGCATCGGCATCATCGATATCAAAGCCATGTACGGCGTAGGCGCCGTGCTGATGAGCAAATCCATTGATCTGGTGATTCATCTGGAGGCCTGGAAGGAAAAGAAATCCTATGACCGGCTGGGGCTTTCCGATGATTTTACCACCATTATGGACGTGCGTGTGCCCCAGTTGGTGCTGCCCGTCCGTCCCGGCCGCAATCTGGCCATCATCATCGAGGTAGCAGCCCGGAATTTCTCCCTGAAGCATATGGGCTATTCCGCCGCCAAAGAACTGGATCGCCGGCTGAATGAAATGATGATGAACGCATCCAAGCAAGAATAAAATCCATGGAGGAAAATGTTATGGTTTATATCGGCGTTGATTTGGGCGGAACCAATATTGCGGTAGGCGTGGTAAACGAAGAGGGCCGCATTCTGGCCGAACATTCCGTCAAGACCCTTGCCTCCCGGCATTGGAGCGAAGTGATCAGGGATATGGGCGGCTGCATCCTCAAAGCTTTGGAAAAAGGCAATTTCAAGGCTGAGGATGTGCTTTCCATCGGCATCGGCATCCCCGGCGTTGCCGATCAGGAAACGGGCAATGTAATCTTCTGCACCAATCTGGGCTGGACGGATGTGCCCCTTCGCAGTGAACTGCAAAAATATATCAACAAACCTGTCATCATCGATAATGACGCCAATGTGGCTGCCCTGGCCGAAAATTATGCCGGGGTCAGCGCCGGATGCAAGAGCAGCGTTTTCATCACGCTGGGCACGGGCGTGGGCGGCGGCATTGTCATCGACGGCAAGCCCTGGGGCGGCTCCCACAACCGGGCAGGCGAAATCGGCCATATGACCCTGATCCCCGATGGCGTGCCCTGCACCTGCGGCAATAACGGATGTGTGGAGCGATATTGCTCCGCTACTGCCCTGATTCGTATGGGGAAGCAGGCCTGCATGGGCTATCCCGATTGTCAGATTATGAAGCTGTGCGGCGGCGATGTGGATAAGATTTCTGCCAAGACGGTAATCGACGCTGCCAAGGCCGGGGATCCCGTGGCAGAACGCATCTTTGCCGATTTTACCAAGTATCTCACCTTGCTGATCAATAACATCACCGCTTTCTTTGATCCCGAAATGATCGTAATCGGTGGCGGCGTCAGCCACGCCGGGGAAATGCTGGTACAGCCCATCCGGGATCAGCTGCCCCGGTATATCATGTTCAAGGCCATCCAGGCGCCCAAAATCGAACTGGCCCGTCTAGGTAATGAAGCGGGCATTATCGGCGCCGCCATGCTGGGCAAATAATCATTGGAGAGGAAGGATAAATTATGAAATCCATCACCGTTCGTCAGCTTTTCCGTCAAACCCCTGCCGATGGCAGCACTGTTACCGTATCAGGATGGGTGCGCACCCTGCGTGATAGCAAAGTATTTGCCTTTATCGAGCTCAACGATGGCACCTTCTTTAAGAATGTGCAGGTTGTCTGTGAAGAGGCCCTGGAAAACTTTAAGGAAGTGGTAAAAACCACCTTGGGCAGTGCCATCACCGTTACCGGTACCCTGGTACACACCCCCGAAATGAAGCAGCCCTTTGAAATCAAAGCCAAGCAGG
>SVGR01000050.1 GCA_015056265.1 Clostridiales bacterium | reverse complement strand
TTCCTTCCGGGTAGACGGCATGACCGCCGAGGAAATGGCCGAATACAAGGCCCAGGCAGAAGCCGAACTGGCCGCTGCGGAAGAAGAAGCCGCCCGGAAGGCCGCTGAAGAGGCCGCCAGGAAAAAGGTCTATATCGTCAATGCCGGCGCCAATATCCGCTCCGGCCCGGACAGCAGCTACAGCAAAATCCACTACGCCTACAAGGGCGATTCCTTCCCCCTGCTGGGCGAGGAAGGCAACTGGTACAAGATCGATGTGAACGGCCAGACCGGCTATGTAAGCAAAGGATTGTGCGAAGTGAGATAAAGTGCAACGAGGCAGAGAATCTGCACATTGCATATGGCGAAACGAGACAGGGGCCTACGCGGCCCCTGAACCCTGCGCCAGAGGAGTTCCTCCTCTGGACTCCGCCTTGCGAAAGTACAATCACGTAAAGTATAGGTTCTTCCGCACGAAGCGCTGGGATACGAAGATTGATGCGCAGTGTATCAATAAACAGCGTGAAAGAAAAACGGGACACGAAAATAAACGCAATGATCCACGGGCAGAGCGAAACCATAAAAAATTGGCGAAGGAGAAAGCGCGCTTTCTCTCTCGCCATATTTTTATGGTTTCCCGGATGCCAGCATCCGGCGGGCGGCAATGCCGCCCTGCCCGTGGAGCCGACAATCGCCTTTGCCTCATCGGGAAATTGTCTGTCGATAAAGTTCTCCCAATCCGAAGTCGGGTCCAGGGGCGACGCCCCTGGTGGGGATGCGGGGCGCAGAGCCCCGCAACGTTCTCCTTCGCATCATAGGGAAACTGTTTGTTGATGAATTATTTTTAGTCCGAAGACGGGTCCAGGGGCAGTGCCCCTGGTGGGGGGGGCAGGGCGCAGAGCCCCGCAGCGTTCCCTTGGTTCCAGGTGTGATGCGTCTGGTACAGGGGAATGGGAGCCGCAAACGCCCCATTTTTCTGACGGAAAAAGAAAACGGGCATGCAGAATTCTCCGCATGTCCGTGATAAAAGACGATGATTGATTTAACGGGTCAATACCAGGTTTGGCAGAAGGTATAGACGTACCAGTTATAGTATTTTCCATCGCTGCGGGTGCGGCGAGGCTCATCATAGTGGTAGATATCCGGTTCCAGCCATTCCTCTTCCGGGAGCAGGATAAGATTCTTATACTTGTTTTCCGCTTGGGAATCATAGAGGAAGGAATAGCGTTTCACGGTGCTGTTCATATTTCCTTCCACCGTGAACAACTGATATACCCCGTTCCCCCGATCGACCACATCGGTGACCATGGCCACATGGACGAAATCATAATATCCCTTCGCACCGTAGATGATCAGATAGCCAGGCCGGGGGATGGCGGTGATGCGTTCCATGTTCTCGAAACCGGTATACAGCTTGGGCACGGCGGCCTCTCGGATGCCGTGGGGCTCGCCATTGCCAACGGGCTTTACCTTGCGGTAGGTATCGGTAGGCTCCAGCGGTACGCCGGCTTGATCCAGGCAATAGCTGGCGAAAGCGCCGCACCAGCCGCAGGCGTATTTCCACCATTTGGTAAATTTGTTGCCCTTGGGATCCTGAGGGATTTTCTTTTCGTCCAGTTCTTCCCATTCCTTGATGGCAATATTGATGGCCGCACGGATGGAGGCAGGCACGGGATCGACGGGCTGCACGATGACGTGAACCAGCATTTCCTGATCCCCGTTCAGGGATACGAAGGCCAGGATGGCCTCACCTTCCTCATGGGCGGTGATGATATTGCTCTCCGCCGAGGCGATTTCCGGGGCGTCGCTTTCCCAATAGCCGGTAAAGGGCAGAGAGAAGGATTGACTTTCTCCGGGCTGCATCAGCAGACTCTCCGGCAGGGCATCAGCCAGGGCAGATGCGGGCAGCAGCAGGCACAAAAACGCCAGCCAGCAGATCAGCCGTTTCATTCTTCATCCTCCGTATTATCGTCTTCCTGATGACGGACAATGCCCATCACGTCGGTGACCGGCATGCTGAATACGATGCCTCGGCCTTCGGTGCCCAGGCCGGCGCCCCGGACGATGGCCTGCATGACGGGAATTTTATGCTCATGATCCACCAGGATCATTACCAGTTCCTTTTCAGGCTGGATGGTGATGCCGAAGAATTTGGAGGCCTCTTCCGTGCCGGCGCCCCGGGCATGCACCACGGTGCCGCCTCTTGCCCCGGCGGGCAGAGCAGCATCCATCACCTGATCGGTGTATCCCCGATTGACGATGGTGATAATCAAATCATTTTTAATCTGTTCCTGTTCCACGGTGATTCCCCCCTCTTCATGGGATGCGGGCACTTCTTCGCCCATCAGATAATGCATGGCTTGGGCGCCGCCGATGCTGCCAACCGGCAAAGTGAAGGCGATACCCCGGCCGGGAAGATCAATTTCCAAAGCGTGGGACAGCCGCCGCAGTGCCCGACGGGATACGCCGCTGCGGATAAAGCTGATGACCACGTCTTTTGCGGTATCCTGCAGTCCCAGAAGGCTTAGCAGGCCCTTGTGAGCGGTGCCATTCCCCAGCGCGATGTGATGCAGCAGTACCCCCTCGTGGCGCAGCAAATGGGCCACGCTTTCGCCTTTGCCCCGATCAACAATGGTGATCAGCATATGTAAAGAAGCTGTAAGCATATTTCCTCCCTGATTGTATCAGACGTCAATGATTTCGTCATCCAGATCGGGAATGTTGTCTTCATGGATAATCTGGCTTTCGGTTTTCAGGGCTTTCCGGGTCTTGATCCTGTATACCACGCCCAGAACTTCTATGGCAATCAGAGGCGTCATGGCCACCATGGCCACCAGGCCGAAGGCATCCTTCATAATATTGCCGCCCACCGCGCCGCAGGCACCCAGGGCCAGGGGAAGCATGAAGGTGGCCGTCATGGGGCCGGAGGCCACGCCGCCGGAGTCAAAGGCGATGGCGGTAAAGATGGGATCGGTGAAGAATGTGAGGGTCAGAGCGATCAGATAACCGGGCACCACCAGATACCAGATGGAAATACCGGTGAGCACACGGGTCATGGCCAGGCCGACAGAAATGGCCACGCCAATGGACAGGGTTTTCATCATGACGGATTTACTGATGGCACCGGAGGTAACATGCTCCACCTGCTCATTGAGCACGTGAACGGCAGGCTCGGCAGCTACAACGAGATAGCCCATCAGCATGCCCAGGGGGATGAGGATCCAGTTATAGGGAAGGGAAGCCAGCAGCTTGCCCAGATAATCGCCCATGGGCAGGAAGCCCACATTCACGCCGGTAAGGAACAGCACCAGGCCGATATAGGTGTATACCAGCCCTACCAGGATACGCTTGATTTCCGCCCAGGGAAGATGCAGGGAGAAAAAGTGAAAAATGAAAAAGAGGATAATCACGGGGGCCAGGGCGATCAGCACTTCCCACAGGTAATGGGGCAGGGCATGGGCATAGGTGGCCCGGATTTCCAGGGTGTTCTGCACCGCTGCGGCAGCGGTTTCAGAAGGAATGTTTTCCAGTTTGGGGAAGAAAAGACTGATGATCATCATGGCCAGGATGGGGCCCACAGAGCAAAGGGCCACCAGGCCGAAGCTGTCATCCTGGGCGCCCTTGCCGCTGCGTACATTGGCAAGGCCTACGCCCAGGGCAAGGATGAAGGGCACAGTCATGGGCCCCGTGGTAACGCCGCCGGAATCAAATGACATAGGAACGGCTTCCGGCTTAATGAATACGCCCAGCAGGAAAACCAAGGCATACAATCCTACCAGAATATAGGATAGCTTCCACCGGAAAATGATGCGGAGCAAAGCCACCACCAGGAAAAGCCCCACACCTACCGCCACCGTCAGGATCAGCGTCATGTTAGGCACGCCCTGCACCTGTTCGGCCAGGACGGTAAGATCAGGCTCAGCAATGGTGATAAGGAGACCCATGAGGAAGGCCACTCCGGCCAGGAACCAGATATTCTTGCTCTTGGTGAGGCGGGCGCCCATATGATTGCCCATGGGCACCATGGCCATATCTGCGCCCAGGGTGAAAAGCCCCATGCCGAAAATCAAAAGCGCCGCGCCGACGATAAACACGCTCATGGTGCTCAAATCTACGGGCACGATAACGGCGCTGAGGATAAGCACCAGCAGCGTGATAGGCAGCACGGAAGAAACAGATTCGTGGATTTTTTCTTTGAGCTTTTTACTGTTCTCCCGCCGCTGCGGCATCAGCAGTTCCAGATGCTTCTGGAGTTTCTGGCGCATGGGCATCTTCTCCTTCCTCGGTAATGGGGGGATCGTTTACAGAGGGGGTTTCAGCAAACTCCTCGCGGTATTCTATGTGGAATTCTTCAGATGTGTTTGTATCGGTCAACCTGGAGGCCTTTTGCTTCTTGATTTTGCGCATATTGTATGTGCCGTCGATCATCACGGCGCTGAAGCCGATAATCAGGGTGATATAGTAGGTAAAGAAACGCCAAAGCAGCATGGCGGCCACCGTCTGAGAGGGGAAAAGATGCCCGAAGAACAAAAGGAAACCGCCCTCCTGGGCGCCGGATGCGCCGGGCAGGGGGGTAAAGGACGCCGCGATATAGAGCAGGAACTGGCAGGTGAGGACATCCAGATAGCTGGCGCCGGTATTGCCCAAAGCCTTATAAATGCAATAGGAAACGCTCATCAGTCCCAGCACCTGCATGCAGGAAAGCAGATACAGTTTGAACAGACGGAAGGGATGGTGCGTGAGCATATACACGCTGGCATGGAAATCCTGCATGGCGGCGTCCGCCTTGGAGGCCAGCTTGGGCACGTCTTTTACGATGTGCAGCACCTTGCCCAACTGAATGGCCAGGGTGATGATCCAGCGGACGATATTTTTATTGATGGCCAGCAAAATGACCGCAACCACCGTCAGGCTGTTGAGGAAAAAGCCGGTACCAGCCCAGGCGATAGCCTCCGATCCCACCGGGGCCAGGGCCTGAGAATTGAAGAGCCACAGGCAGCCGCCAATGGTAAGCAGCGCCGTCTGGAAGGTGAAAAACTTTACTGCCAGGCCGGAGGTGGAAATGCCCGTGGGGACATTCCGTTTTTTCAGGGAGAAAACCTGCATGGGCTGGCCGCCGGTGGCCGCCGGCGTGACGGAGGAATAGAAACTGCCGATCAGGGTGACCAGCATGGAAGTGCCGAATTTTATTTTTATCTTTTGCTGCCGGAAAAAGACGTGCAGCCCCAGGGTTTCAAATACCATAAAGAAGCACCAGGAGCCCATCGCCAGCAGGATCCATTCGATCCTGGCGCTGGCCATGGATTGGAAAGCGGAGCCTAAATCCCCGCCCTGGGCACTCAAATAAAGCACCAGCCCCAGGGTGAAGAGGATCACCAGGCCATTGAGCAGATTGCTCCGCCCCTGTTTGCTTAGCTTCTTCAAGGCGCAACTTCCTTTAATCATTGTACGGGCGACACCCCGCCATTACATAGTATATCATATTATATTGGACCTTGTCACCCTTATTTTCATAAAAAAAACAAACAAAAGTATGACAGACTTCCCGTCCTTTTCCAGTATGATTGACAATGCTCTGGAAAAATGATATATTAATCAGTAGGGAACAAGGAAAGAAACAAAAAGGAGGCCGCAACGATGGCTTATTTGTTGGGGATTGATATCGGTACTTCCGGCACCAAGACGGTGCTGTTTGACGAAAAAGGGCAGGGCATTGCCTCCTATACCGGGGAATACGGCATGCTGCAGCCCCAGAACGGCTGGGCGGAGCAGTATCCCCAGGATTGGTGGCAGGCGGTTGTGGACGGCATCAAAGCAGTGCTTTCCAAATCCCATGTGGACGCTGCGGCTATCGCCGGGATCGGTCTTTCCGGCCAGATGCACGGCATGACCCTGCTGGATAAGAATGATCAGGTGCTGCGCCCCGCCATCATCTGGTGCGATCAGCGCACGGCGGTGGAATGCCAGGAAATCGAAGAACTGATGGGCGGTCGGGAGCGGCTGATTGCCATTACTGCCAATCCCGCCCTTACCGGCTTTACCGCCGGGAAAATCCGCTGGGTACAGAAGCATGAGCCGGAAATTTATGAAAAAGTGGCCCATATTCTGCTGCCCAAGGATTATATTCGCCTGATGCTCACCGGCGAATATGCCACCGAAGTTTCCGACGCCAGCGGCATGCAGCTGCTGGATGTGCCGGGCCGCTGCTGGAGCGATGAGGTGCTGGAAAAGCTGTCCATCGATAAGGCGCTGCTGGGCAAGGTATATGAATCCCCTGAAATCACCGGCCGTATTACCCCCCGGGTGGCGGAATTGACCGGTCTGAGGGCGGGTACCCCCGTGGTGGGCGGCGCCGGCGATAATGCCGCGGCTGCCGTCGGCACCGGCGTGGTGAAAGAGGGCCGTGCCTTTACTACGATTGGCACCTCCGGCGTGGTATTTGCGCATACTGATAAGGTAACCATTGATCCCCTGGGCCGTGCCCATACCTTCTGCTGTGCCGTGCCCGGTGCATGGCATGTGATGGGGGTTTCCCAGGCCTCCGGTCTATCCCTCAAGTGGTTCAGGGATACTCTGTGCGCAGATGAAGCGGCAGTTGCTGCCCAGATGGGCGTGGATAGCTATGATTTGATCAATGCCGCCGTGAAAAAATCCCCCCTGGGGGCCAACCGGCTGTTCTATCTGCCCTATCTGATGGGCGAGCGCACCCCCCACTTGGACGCCGATTGCCGGGGCGCTTTCATCGGCCTTTCCGCTATCCATCAGAAGCGGGATCTGATGCGGGCCGTGATGGAGGGCGTGGCCTATTCCCTTAAGGACAGCCAGAGCCTCTTTGCCCAGATGGGCCTGTCTATCAATCATATGGCTGCCTGCGGCGGCGGCGCCAAATCCCCTGTCTGGCGGCAGATGCTGGCCGATCTCTACGGCTGCGATATTATGACCGTGAAGGGTGAAGGCCCGGCCCTGGGCGTGGCATTGCTTGCCGGCGTCGGCGCGGGGATTTATGATTCCGTTCCTCAGGCCTGCGATGCTGCCATCCAATACGGTGAAAAGTGCAGCCCCGATGGCGATGCGGAAGCTTATCTCAAGCACTATGAATTCTTCCGCACTTTGTATCCTGCCCTGAAGGATTGCTACGCCAATCTTGCCAAGCTGTAATCGAATATGGAGCATAAAAGGGATTGCCGTTTGACTTACGGCAATCCCTTTTATTTGTGGTACCGTTCCCCAGCGTTGATTTTGCAGGCACGGTAAATCTGCTCCAGCAGCAGCACCCGGGCCAGCTGGTGGGGAAAAGTCATCTTGGAGAGGGAAAGCTTTTCATCCGCTCGCTGGATGACGGCGGGGGAGAGGCCCAGCGATCCGCCGATGATAAATACCTGGCGGCTGCCCTTCATTTCGTTTTCCCGGATGCGTTTGGCGAATTTTTCGCTTTCATACTGAGGCCCGTCAATGCACAGGGCGATCACATGATCCTGAGGGCGGATGCGGCCAAGGATCATTTCCCCTTCCTTTTCCATCACCTGTGCGCACTGGGCGGGGGAGGCATTCTGCGGTTCCGGCAGATCGGGAAGCTCAATCATTTCCATTTTGCCAAAGCGGGAGAGGCGTTTTAAATATTCCTCCGCCGCCCCGGCATAGAACTTTTCCCGGAGCTTGCCCACGCAGATGACAGCGCCGTTCATCCGTCCAGCAGGGGGATGACCTGAGTCAGATCATCCTTCACATGATCGCAATAGGGGGCCAAATCCGATCGGAAGGGAATCAGATCGGGCACCATGCATACCTGCATGCCTGCAGCCCGGCCGGCCATGATGCCGTTTACCGAATCCTCCAGCACCAGGCAATGCTGCGGCGCTATCCCCAGTGCCCTGGCTGCCAGCAGAAAAATATCCGGTGCGGGTTTGGAGGGAATGCCCCCTACCCCCGACTGCAGATGTTGAAAATCGCCGCGAATGCCCCCTTGCTCCAGATACAATTCGATGGTGTGGAGGGGGCTGGAGGAGGCGACTGCCCGGGGAATATGCCGCGTTTTCAGGGCGTTCAGCAGCTCCTTCACCCCTTTTTTCAGGGGGATTTGGCCGGCTCTGGCTTTTTCATGCATAATCGCGCGGTAATCCAGGAATAATCTTTGGGTATCCAACTGCGGAAAACGGCTATGGTACACGTCGCTTGCGAAGGCAACGGTGGTACCGATGGTCTGATTGATCAGAGAAATGGGCACATCATATCCCTGTGCCAGGCCGGCTTCATGAATCACGGATAGAGCGATGCGTTCGCTGTCGGTGATCAATCCATCCATGTCGAAGAGTACGGCGTCGATCATTCCCAACCGTCCTCCACCACGATAAAGCTGTCCAGGATGAAATTATGCAGCGCTTTCCGGTTGGCGATGAAATCGATCTGCTGAGTGGCCATACCGGCGACGGGCATGGATTCAAAGGTGCCGTCGATGGGCATGCGGATCTGTTCGATCTGGGCGCCCTTCAGCTCCATGGCCAGATCCAGGGCATCCAGCATATCGTTGGTGGTCATGCTGGTGTAGAGGGTATTGGCGATAACGGAATCCAGCAGATCCAACGCCTGATCGTAGGTAATATCCTTCAGGCTGTCGGCGATGGAGGTGAGCACGATGCGGGCGCGGCGGGTGCGGCCCACATCTTGGGTTTCCCCTTCGATATTGGCCACTTTCCGCATGCGCATATAGATCACTGCCGCATAGCCGGAGAAATGATAGGTGCCGGCGCCGGAGAGGGCCGGGGTGGTGGCGGAAGCGTTGATGGGATAATTTTTCAGATACTGGGCCTCCCGGGCGGTGATTTCAATATCCACGCCGCCGATGGCGTCCACGATGTTCTGCACCTGCTTGAAATCCACCACGATGAACTCATCGATTTTCAGGTCAAAGTGGGTATTGATGGTCTTGACCAGGGATTCAATGCCGCCTTTGTCCCGGCCGAAATAATCATAGACGTTATTCAGCCGGCCGAAATCCCCGTCGGGGCGCTGGATCAGCATATCCCGGATAAAGCTGGTGAGCATCACCCGGCCGGTGTATTCATCCACCGTTACCAGCACCATGCCGTCGGTATGGTTGCCGGCTTTGCGCATATCAGTATTCCAGGAGTCGATGCAGATGAGCATGTAATGATGGATGCCCCTGGGAGTGGGGGAAAGCTCCTCCTCCGGGATCACGGGGATGGCCTGGGGCGTTTTATCCGCCAGGGCGGTGCAGGGAAGCATCACACACAGGCAAAGCAGCAGGGAAAGGATGCGTTTCATGGGGATTCCTCCTTATTCTGCGGTATCCGGGGCGTATTTTTCCAGGAGCACGCCGGTTTCCCGGAAAATTTCCAGGGAAAAATCATCGGGGTAGCCCTGTTCATAGACCACCCGGCGGATGCCGGAATTGACGATCATCTTGGCGCACATGGAGCAGGGCTGATGGGTGCAGTACAGAGTGGCCCCATCGATATTGATACCCAGCTTTGCCGCCTGCAGAATGGCATTTTGTTCAGCATGGGCGGCGTAGCATACCTCCGCCCGGGTGCCGCTTTCAATGCCCAGTTTCCTGCGCAGGCATTCTCCCCGCTCTTTGCAGGTCTTCATGCCGGCAGGGGCGCCGTTATAGCCGGTGGTCATTACCCGCTTATCCTTTACGATCACGGCGCCGATGTTGCGGCCAGGGGCGAAGCAGCTGGACCAGGTGGACACCAGCCGGGCCATCTCCATAAAACGGATATCCCATTTATCCATGGTATTTTCCTCCTGTATTACAGCTGGGAAAAGAAGGCTTCCAGCAGCCGCTGAGAGGCGCTTGCCGCCAGCATCGCTTTTTCCATGTATTCCTTTTCGTCGCCCATGAGGGTATCGGAAATGGCCCGGTACGCCCCGTAGGGCACCTGCATTTCCACGCATACCTGGGCGATGGCGGCGCCTTCCATATCGCAGGCGGCGGCGCCGAAATGGGCGTGCAGATGTTGCTTCTTTTCCGACTGATGGATGAATTGATCGCCGGTGGCAATGCCGGCGGTGATATGGCGCAGGCCCTGGCTGTCCGCCGCCCGTTCCATGGCGGCCATCAGATGCTTATCACAGGGCAGTTCCACAATGTTGATTTCTGGAATGCAGCCCAGGGGATCGCCGAAGGCGGTGGTATCCACGTCGTGCTGCACGCCGTAGGCGCCGATGACGATATCGGCGATATCCAGCCGCTCATCCAGGGCGCCGGCCACGCCGATATTGATAATGGCATCGGGAGAAAAATGCAGGATCATGGCCTGGGCGCAGAGGGCGGCGTGGATTTTGCCGATGCCGCACAGGGCCAGGCACACTTCCTTGCCCCACAGCATACCCTGATAAAAACGGGTGACGCCGATCTTTTTTTCCTGAACGCCGCAGATTTTATCCCGCAGCATGGCAATTTCTTTTTCCATGGCGCCGATGATGCCGATCATGGTGTATCCTCCCTTTTATCTGGGGTCAATGCGGTCGTAATAGTGCAAAAGATTTTCGCCGGCGATGCCCCGGATCTGGGCGTCGGAAAGGCCCCGGTTCTTGAGAGCGGCAAGCAAGGCAGGAAAATCCTGAGGGCCCTGCAGCCCCTCCGGCTTGCACTCGATACCGTCAAAATCGGAACCAAAGCCGATATGGCCTTCGCCACCCATTTCCATCATGTGCAGGATATGATCGCACACATCGTCTATGGCGGCTTTTGCGTCGCTTCTCAGGAAAAGGGGATAGAAGTTGACCCCTACATAGCCGCCGGCGGCAAACAAATCCTTCAACTGCTGATCGGTGAGATTGCGCTTGTGATCACAAAGAGCGGTGCAGCAGGAATGGCTGGCCAGGGGGACAATGCCCATTTCCAGCAAATCGTAAAAGCCCCGTACATTCAGGTGGGAGGTATCCACCGCAATGCCCAGGCGCTGCATTTCTTTGACCGCATCCCGGCCAAAGGGCTTCAGCCCCTTATCTGGGCCGTGAGCGGCCGGCGTGGCCACGCAGTTTTCGTGGTTCCAGGTCAGCGCCGCCATGCGGACGCCCATTTTCCGCCAGGATTCAATCATGGAAAGGTCATTCTGCAAAAGATCGCAGCCCTCCACCGACAGCATAAAGGCGCTTTCGCCTTCGTTGGCATCCCGGGGATCAAACACCTGCCGCCAGCCCTCCGCCTTGATTTGCTCCAGGGCCAGGAACATTTTATCGAATACTTGAGCCATCAGGGAAAGATCCGACTTGCCTCCCACATAAAGGGCAAGGGTTTGCACGGTAACGCCGCCTTTTTGCAGCTTTTCCAGTGTTACGTCAAATTCAGTGTGCCCTGGCCACATGGCGCGCCCGTATAGCGTATCCGCATGAGTATCGCAAAGAATCATAAGGCTTCCTCCTTCAGCGCATACAACGCCATAATGTATTATAGCACATTCGGGGCCCAGGGACAACGGAAGGAGAAGTAAATTTTCGCCTTTTCTTTGTCTTTATGGCGGCTGGGAAACGGAGAAAAATACCGTGGCGTGAATACATATTCAGGGTGCCATCTTTGCCATCTGAATGGTAAAAATGGGAAATTCGCTTCCGATGATTGTGCAATTTATTCATATTGTTATAGAAAAGTAACAGGAATTTGTCAAATAGTGATGCTGGTATTTTTAATGAAAGTGTGTTATAATATGTCAAGATTGGATGTGCATGATTCCGTGGGTTCGTTCACCCACCGGTATATAAACAAAAATCAAAGCAGAATAGGGATTTTTTTCGATATTTCCCTCTAAGAAAGGAGGAGTTTCATGCCGAACAATCATAAAATCCGGATCATTCCCCTGGGCGGTGTGGATGAGATCGGCAAGAACATGACGGCCATCGAATATGATGACGATATTCTGGTGGTTGACTGTGGTTCCATATTCCCTAAGGAGGATATGCTGGGTATTGACTTGGTCATTCCTGATGCATCCTATCTGGTGGCCAATAAGCACAGGGTGCGGGGCTATGTATTTACCCACGGCCATGAAGACCATATCGGCGCCACCCCTTATATTCTCCGGGAAGTGCCTGCCCCTATCTGGGGAACCCGGTTGACGCTGGCGTTGATTGATATCAAGCTGCGGGAGCATCGGGTGTCCGGCGTGCCCTTCAATGCGGTGGAGCCTCGGGATGAGGTGAAAATCGGCCAGTTCATGGTGAAGTTCATTCATGTGAACCACTCCATTTCCGGTGCCTGCGCCCTGGCTATTACCTGCCCTGCAGGCACCATCGTCCATACCGGGGACTTCAAGATTGACTTTACCCCTGTGGATGGGGAGGTTACCGATCTTTCCACCCTGGCTGCCGTGGGCGACCGAGGGGTGCTGGCCATGCTGTGCGAGAGCACCAATATCGAGCGCCCTGGCTACACCATGAGTGAAAAGAAGGTGGGCGATACCTTTGTGGAGCAGCTGCGCAGCGCCCAGGGCCGCGTGATTGCCGCCATGTTCGCCAGCAATATCCATCGCCTGCAGCAGGTAATCGACAGCGCTATCCGCTTTGGCCGCAAGGTGTGCTTTATCGGCCGCAGCATGATTTCCGTCAGCCGTGTGGCCATGCAACTGGGCGAACTGGTCATCCCCCCTGATTGCCTGCTGGAAGTGGACGATCTGGAAAACTACCGAGATGATGAATTGCTCATTCTCACCACCGGCAGCCAGGGTGAACCCATGAGCGGCCTGACCCGCATGGCCTTCTCCGAGCATAGAAAGCTGCAGATTAAGCCCAGCGATAAGGTGATTATTTCCGCCACCCCCATCCCTGGCAACGAAAAATTTGTATCCCGGGTTATCAACCAACTGTACCGCTGCGGGGCGGAGGTCATTTATGAGGCCATGGCGGAAGTACACGTTTCCGGCCACGCCTGCCAGGAAGAAATCAAACTGATGCACACCCTGGTTCGCCCCAAGTATTTCATCCCTGTCCACGGGGAATACCGGATGCTGTGGCAGCATGCGGAACTGGCCGAATCCCTGGGGATGGAGCGGCAGAATATCATCCTCCCCACCATGGGCCAGGTGATCGAAATGAGCAGGGATTCCCTTTCCCTGACCGGCACGGTGCCCACCGGTGAAGTGCTGGTGGACGGCCTGGGCATCGGTGACGTGGGCAATGTGGTGCTCCGGGATCGCAAGCATCTTTCCCAGGATGGCCTGATCATTGTGGCCATGGCCTTTGACCGCACCAATGGCATTCTGGTTTCCGGCCCCGACGTTATCAGCCGCGGCTTCGTCTATGTGCGTGAAAATGAGGATATCATTGAATCCACCCGGGAAGTGGTGCGCAATATCATTGCTTCCTACGGCCGCATTGAGGGCAGCGATTGGCCCAGCATCAAGAACCGCATCAAGGATGAATTGCACCGCTTCATTTATGAAAAGATCAAGCGTAATCCCATGATTCTACCCATTATCGTGGATCTGGGGTAAAAATCCATAAAGCAAATGCGCACCGTGCCGGAAATGGCATTGTGCGCATCTTTTATGCTTATTCTTCAGTTTTCCCGGCCGGCATTGGCAAAGGCCCGCACCCGGGGATCATTGAAGACTTTGTCCGGTGTGCCCTCGCAGACAATTTCCCCTTCTTCCATGTAAATCACCCGATCTGCCACTTCCCGGGCAAAGTTCATTTCATGGGTGACCACCACCATGGTGCGTTCTTCCTGGGAAAGAGAGCGAATGACGGACAGCACCTCCTGGGTGAGCAAGGGATCTAGCGCAGAAGTAGGCTCATCAAAGCAAAGGATATCCGGATCCAATGCCAGGGCACGGGCGATGGCCACCCGCTGCTGCTGACCGCCGGACAGTTGGAAAGGATATGCCTTTTCCTTTTCGGACAGCCCCACCTTCTTCAGCAGATCCCGGGCATATTGCTCCGCCTGGGCCTTATCCCGTCCCAATACGCACACCTGAGCCTCCGTCAGATTCCGCAGTACATTCATGTGAGGAAAAAGATTGAAATTCTGAAATACATAGCCCATTTTCAGGCATACCTGTCGCTGCTCTTTCAGAGGAATGTATGCTCCGCTGTATACCAGAGGCTGGCCGTCGATGAAGATGCTGCCCTCTGTCACTTTTTCCAGGTTGTTCATGCAGCGGAGCAATGTGCTCTTTCCCGAGCCGCTCTGCCCGATAATGGCCACCACTTCGCCTTTTTTTACTTCCAGGGTGACGCCTTTAAGCACCTGTAGGGCGCCGAAATTTTTCACGATATTTTCCGCACGAAGCATGCTGCGCCCCTCCTTACTGATAATAGTTCAGTTTCTTTTCAATCTTGCCCAGCACCAGGGATAATAGCCCGCTGAACACCAGATAGTATACGGCAGTGAAGAATAGGGGCCAGATGGCGCCGGAAATGCCCCGGCTGCCCTTCATAAAGGCCTGGCCGGCCCAGATGATTTCCTGCAGGGC
>SVGR01000049.1 GCA_015056265.1 Clostridiales bacterium | reverse complement strand
TTCTCCGCCCGCCTCCGGGACCCTTCCGAGCCCCTCTCTCGCGAGCGCTTGATTATATTATCACATCCCCCTCCTCTTGTCAACACCTTTTTTTATATTTTTTTAAT
Source organism: Clostridiales bacterium (assembly GCA_015056265.1). GTDB lineage: Bacteria > Bacillota > Clostridia > Christensenellales > Aristaeellaceae > RUG563. The sequence continues at coordinate 14,589 of SVGR01000049.1, read as the reverse complement.
TTTTTTTGAACTTTTTTATTTCCCGAACGCAAATATATTCTTTTTAAATGAACGTTCGGATTATTCGGAATTATGCAGGTGTTATCTTTCCAAACGTTCGTTCAACAAGCATTTCCAGCATGAGAGGCGAAGCGACGGACACAATAGAGACGGGTGATGATGCATGACGGGATTGAAAAAGATGATTGGCATGCCGGTGGTGATGAACGGAAAGCCAGCAGGATCGGTGCTGCGCGGGGTGTTGACGGAAGACGGCAGGAGCCTGCGGGGCATTGTGATGCGGGGCGGGCTGAAGGGCGCCCGATGGGTGCCCCGGGAGCAAATCACGCTGATCGGCCATCTATCCATCATTGGCGAGGGAGACAGCCGGCGGCTGCCCAAGGATGCCGATTATCATCTGTTCCGGGTATCCGACGCCGAGGGGGCGCGGCTGGGCATTGTGACGGACGCACTGCTCCACGAGGAAACCATGCGAGTGGCCGCGCTGGAGATATCCGCCGGGCCGGTGGACGACCTGACAGAGGGCAGGTGGTATGCCACCGCCTTCACCGTGCGCCCCATCGGCGGAACGGGCCATGTAACCATCCAAACGGAAGCGGAGGAGGTGAAAACGGAATGAGCAAATGTATCGCAGCGGCCGCCCTGGGATTTATCCTGGGGATGAAATGCCACGAATGCAAGCGGAGCCCCAATTTTCACCGGCTGAAAAAACAGGCCATGAAAAAGATGGGCCTGTAAAAGAAGCCGGGGCCGGGCAAAAGAACGCCTCGCCCCGGCATTTGCTATTATATCCTTTATATATAGGAAGGTGAAGCAAATGGGCATCCAGCCGGCATCCCGCGGGCTGACCCTACCCTGGCGGCGGGCGGCAGCCATCGGGGCGATACTGGGCGGCGTATTGCTGATCCGCCCCTTATCCAAATTACTATGGCAGATCGGCTTTGCGCTGCTGCTGGCCGCCATGGCGGCGCCGCTGGCCCAATGGATGGAAAAGAAGCTGTCCCGGGGGGTGGCCACGGGACTGGCCGTTGCCGCACTGGTGGTGAGCGTGCTGGGAATGATCGGGCTGCTGGTGCCCCACATCATCACCCAGGTATCACAACTGATCGGACAATTGCCCCGGCTGCTTTCCCTGCTGCAGGGCATGTGGACCAATCTTTCTCAGCAGCCCTGGATGGAGGGACTGCAAATGGACAAGCAAACCCCGGAAAAGCTGCTGGCACAGGCGGCAGGATGGATTGCCAACGGGCTGCCGAAAATCCTTTCCTCCATTGGCACCGGGGTGGATTTTATTTCCCGCGCTTTTCTTTCCCCCATCCTGGCCTATTATTTCCTGCGGGATCGGGAGGCATTCAGCTACCGGCTGTCCCTATGGATCCCGCTGAAGCACAGGAAACGGATGCTGACGGCGCTGATGGAGATGCGGCGGGAAGCGGGCGGCTACGTGCGGGGGCAATTGCTGGTTGCGCTGGCAGTGGCAGTGCTGACGGCGGCAGGACTGATGATTGTGGGCATCCCCGCCTGGCTGGTGCTTGGGCTGGTTATGGGGGTGTGCGAGCTGATCCCTTACATCGGGCCGCTGATTGGCGCCGTGCCCATTGTGCTCTTTTCCTTGAGCCAAGGATGGAGCGCCACCCTCTGGGCGCTGGGGGTGGCCATTGCGGTGCAGCAGGCAGAGGGATACTTTCTCTCGCCCCGGCTGATGGCAGGCGCCACCGGGCTGCATCCCGCCTACATTCTGATGCTGCTCACTGCCGGCGGACTGCTCTGGGGACTGGCGGGGATGATGCTGGCGCTGCCCGTTTTTGTGTGTCTGCGCGGGGCGTTCCGGGTGCTGTATGCCACCAGAGAGAAAACAAATGTAAAATCTTTTTAACAGGGACATCTATTTGACACAATGTGCGCTTTTTTTGCCTTGCGAACGGGGTATAAATGGTGTATAATGGAACGAAAGGGAGGAGGAGCGATTATGGCAGAAAGATTCAACACCACCAAGCTGCGTCCCCTGGCCGAAGGGGGCGAAACCGCTTCCGATATCCTGGCGCATGTATACCGTGCCCTGCAGGCCAAGGGATATGACCCCATCACCCAGTTGACCGGTTTTGTGCTCACCGGCGACCCCACCTACATCACCAGCTTTGACGGGGCCCGGAGCATGATTTGCCGACTGGAACGGGATGAAATCCTAGAAGAGCTGGTGCGCTTCTATGTGGAGGTTCGCCTGAACGGATGATGGGACGCATTTTATGTCTGGACGTGGGAGACAAGCGCATCGGCATCGCCCTGAGCGATGAAATGCGTTTGATTGCCACGCCCCACAGCGTATACAACCGGATGGGCTGGGGGCCGGATGCCCGGCATATCCAGCGTATCAGCCAGGAAAACGGCTGTGAATTGGTATTATGCGGGCTGCCCCGGAATATGGACGGCTCCCTGGGGTTCCAGGCGGAAAAGGTGTTGGCCTTCGGCGACCAGCTGAAAGCGGCCGGCCTGACGGTGGAATACCAGGATGAGCGGCTTTCCACAGTATCCGCGCACAATGCCCTGATCGAAGGGGGCATGCGGCGGGACGCCCGGAAGGGTACGGTGGACAAGGTGGCGGCTGCAGTGATACTGCAAAGCTATCTGGATAAACAGCGGTAAATGTGCCGGCAATGCCCGGATACATTTTATGAATTACTATAATATTAATGGAGGAAACCCAAAATGGCTGACGATATCAAGAACATGATCCCCGAAGAAGAGCTGCCTGAAGGCGTAATCGAGCTCACCGATGAAGACGGCGTTACCAGCCAGTTCGAATACCTGACCACCATCGACCACGACGGCGAAATGTATGTGGTTCTGATGCTCATCGAAGATGAGGAACAGGATGACGAAGAGGGCGAAGTGCTGATCCTCAAGATCGAAAAGGATCCCGAAACCGACGAAGACATCTACGTCTCCGTGGATGACGAAGCCATCTCCCAGGCCGTGTTCGAAAAGTTCCTGGCCATGGTGGAAGAGGATGACGAATGATGGGCAGCCGATCCCTTATCGGCGCAAACGTGGCATTATCCGCCCCTGACGGGCGGATTTTCCAATTCCGGGTGGCGGCGATGGTGCCCTACGCCGGGGAAGAATACGCCGTACTGGAAGAAGAGAAGCAGGATGGGCAGCTGCTGGTGACCCATGTGGAATGGGAGGATGAAGTTACCCCCGTGTTCGTGGTGGCCGAGGAAGAGGATATCATCTCCACCGTATTGGAAAAGCACGTGGCCCAGACCATCGCCAAGGCCATGGCACAGATCCCTGATCAGGACGAGGAGTGACGGCTTCCGGCGCGAGCGAAGGGCTACGAGGCAGGGGCCTCTGCGGCCCCTGTACCCCGCACCAGAGGATTCCATCCTCTGGACTCCCCTTTGCGATGGGGTGGGGTTGATGAACCTACGCCATTCCGCATGAAGCATGGAGAACGAAATAGTTAAGCCGCGGGCCAAGCGAAAACGAAGAAAAACGCCAGGGGAGAAAGCAAGATTTCTCCTCCGGCGTTTTTTCGTTTTCCCGGATGCAAAGCATCCGGTTGGGCGGCAAATTGCCGCCCGGCCCACGGCAGAACACCATAACGTTCTCTACTATTCACACGGATGCAAGATGATAGAAAGAAGTCCAAGTCAAATCGTGAAGATGGGGCCAGGGGCGATGCCCTTGGTGGGGGGCGGGGGCGCAGAGCCCCCGCCGTCCCCCTCGTTCCACACGGATGCAAGATGATAGAAAGAAGTCCAAGATAAATCGTGAAGTGGGGGTGCAGGGGAATCATTCCCCTGCCCGCCGGAGGCCGTCTCCCCTGCCCGCCGGAGGCCATCTCCCCGTCCCCCCGCGCGTTGATAAGAACAGCAAAAGAACAGGCGGCGTCTTGCATGGAAAAGGAGGGAAATTGTATAATAATTTCGGTTGAATTTTCGTTTTTGAAAGGGGATCATTCATATGAATGCTTATGTAGCCAAGGTATATGCCGATCTGGAACAGCGTAATGCCCATGAAAAAGAATTTCTTCAGGCGGTCCGGGAAGTGCTGGAGGCCCTCTCCCCCGTCTTTGACAAGCATCCCGAATATGAGGATAAGGGCCTGCTGGAACGCTTTGTGGAGCCCGACCGCACCATCATCTTCCGGGTACCGTGGGTGGATGACAAGGGCAAGGTGCAGGTAAACCGGGGCTACCGGGTGCAGTATAATAACGCCATCGGCCCCTATAAGGGCGGCCTGCGGCTCCACCCCAGCGTAAACCTTTCCGTCATCAAATTCCTGGGCTTTGAGCAGGTGCTGAAAAACAGCCTCACCAGCCTGCCCATCGGCGGCGGCAAGGGCGGCAGCGACTTTGACCCCAAAGGCAAGAGCGACAATGAAATCATGCGGTTCTGCCAGTCCTTTATGACCGAGCTGTACAAATATATCGGCAAGGATACCGACGTGCCCGCCGGCGATATCGGCGTAGGCGCCCGGGAAATCGGCTATTTCTATGGTCAGTATAAGCGCATCACCGGCCTGTATGAGGGCGTGCTCACCGGCAAGGGCCTTTCCTACGGCGGATCTCTGGCTCGCAAGGAAGCCACCGGCTTCGGCCTGTGCTATTTCACCCGGGCCATGCTGCGCAAGCACAATATCACCCCCGAAGGCAAGCGCGTCGTGGTTTCCGGCAGCGGAAACGTTGCCATCTATGCGGCCCAGAAGATCACCGAAATGGGCGGCAAGGTGGTGGCCATGAGCGACAGCAACGGCTATGTGGTGGATGAAAACGGCATCAATCTGGCCGTGATCAAGCAGATCAAGGAAGTGGAACGGGGCCGCATCAAGGAATACGCTGCCCGGGTGCCCGGCGCCGCATACACCGAAGGCTGCCGGGGTATCTGGACGGTAAAATGCGATATTGCCCTTCCCTGCGCCACCCAGAATGAACTGGACGAAGCAGGCGCCAAGGCGCTCATCGAAAACGGCGTCATCGCCGTGGCTGAAGGCGCCAATATGCCCACCACCTATGAAGCCACCATCGCCCTGCAGAAGGCCGGCGTGCTCTTCGCCCCCGGCAAGGCTGCCAATGCCGGCGGCGTGGCCACCTCTGCCCTGGAAATGAGCCAGAACAGTCTGCGGCTTTCCTGGTCCTTCGAAGAAGTGGATCAGAAGCTGATGGGCATTATGGAAAACATCTTTGCCGCCGTGGATAAGGCCGCCACCGAATACAACGCCGAAGATAACTTCGTGGTGGGTGCCAATATCGCCGGCTTCCTCAAGGTATCCGAAGCCATGCTGGCCCACGGGTGCGTGTAAGAGAGCATTGTAAGTTTTTGCGAGAGGGGATTTCTTTTGTAAAAGAAATCCCCTCTCGCGCTCTCCCAAAGAAAACCGATACTGGATCTATCTGATCGCCGTTCTATCGGCTGTTTTCCCAGTGAAACTTGGAGAATGGAATGATTCCGGGCGCTCGCTGCGGCCGAAGGGACGCATAAGAAAAATGCAAGAATAACGCTTACTCTTTTCATCAGGAGGTACCCATGGCTGATCATTACAATTTTTATCCCATGAAAACATTCGCCGGCACGGTTGCCGCCTGTATGGATTTTCCCCTGCCGGATTCTTATGCCCCGGGGGTTATCTGGGCGGCAGACATACTGAAAGAAAAAATGGGCGGCCCTGCCGACCGGGCCATCCTCTATCATGCCGACGCCGTGGGCATGCATATCTGGCAAAAATACACCAATCTGTTTGTGCCCGTCTATCAGCATACCTGCCTGGCCCTGCCCATGCTGAGCACCGTGGAATCAGTGACCCCCGTATCCCACGCCAGCATGTACACCGGCCTGGATCCGGAGGTCCACGGCATCTGCACCTATGTGCGGCCGCAGCTCACCTGTGATACCCTTTTTGATCAATGGATCGAAGCGGGGAAAAAGGTAGCCATTGTGGCCCAGCGGGATTCCACCTTTCTGCACATCTTTGCAGGGCGGAAGCTGGACTATTTTGAGGGCAAAAATGCCATCGAGGTGCAGGAGATCGCCCTTTCCCTGATCGAAAAAAACTGCTACGACATCATTTCCATCCATACCTTTGATTACGACAATGCCGCCCATGGCTACGGCCCCGAATCCAAGGAAGGGCTGAATGCCATTTCCCTGGAGGCGGAGGGCTTTGACCGCATTGCCAGGGCCGTTCGGGCGCTTTCCGACGGCAAGCGCACCCTGCTCACCTATTCCCCCGATCACGGCCAGCATCCCGTGCCCGGCGGCCGGGGCAGCCATGGCAGCAAACAGATTGAGGATATGAATGTGGTGCATTTCTTTGGCGCCATCACCCCGTAATCCATCCGCAGATGAGGAGGACACAGTCATGATTATCAAAAACGGCATGATTCACGACGCCATCCACGAAGCGCCCTACCAGGCCGATATCCTGATCGAGCAGGGGAAAATCGCCGCCATCGGCACCGCGCTTTGCGAAGACGGGCAGGAAATTTTTGACGCCGCCGGCATGCAGATCTACCCCGGCTTCATCGACGCCCACAGCCATTTGGGCCTGGACGGAGACGGCATCGGATATGAGGGCCAGGACTACAACGAAATGAACGATATCATCTGCCCCCATCTGCGGGGGCTGGACGGCTTCAAGCCCATGCAGCCCTCCATGCTGGATGCGGCCCGGGGCGGCGTCACCTGCGTCTGCACCGGCCCCGGCAGCGCCAATGTGCTGGGCGGCACCTTTATCGCGGTTAAAACCGTGGGCAAGCGGGTGGATGATATGCTGGTGAAGGACGCCATTGCCATGAAATGCGCCTTCGGCGAAAATCCCAAGCGCTGCTATCGGGATAAAGGGGATTCCAGCCGCATGACCACGGCGGCCAAGCTGCGGGAGGCCCTGTTTAAGGCCCGGGAATATCTGCAGAAGAAAGAAGCGGCCGGGGATGATCTTTCCAAGCGTCCCTGCTTTGATATGAAGATGGAGGCGCTGATTCCTGTTTTGAAGCGGGAAATTCCCCTGAAGGCCCACGCCCATGCCTGTGAGGATATTTTCACGGCTCTGCGCATCGCCAAAGAATTTAACGTGAAAATCACCCTGGAGCACGTAACGGAAGGGCATCTGATCGCGGAGGAGCTGGCCGCAGAAAATGTACCGGTGGCTATCGGCCCCTCCCTCACCAACGCCAGCAAATTTGAACTGCGGAATAAAACCTTCGATACCCCCGGCGTGCTCAGCAAGGCGGGCCTGCAGGTGTCCATCATCACCGACGCCCCCGTGATTCCCCAGGAATATCTGCCCCTGTGCGCCGGCCTTGCCATCAAGCACGGCATGGATCCCTTCGCCGCGCTCCAGGCCATCACCATCAACCCCGCCCGGCATGCCGGTATTGAGGCGCAAGTGGGATCCATCGAAGCAGGCAAGGACGCCGATCTGGTGATCTGCAAAAACTCCCCCTTCGATACCGACGCCGGCATCGAGGCCGTATTCATCAACGGCCGGAAAGTGGAATAATCCTTTTGCTGACAAGAGATTTTGGAAAAAACAAATGGAGAAATAACCATGAAAAAATGGATTGATTGGCTGGTAGCAGCGCTGCTTTGCCTGGCCCTGGTTCCTTTCGGATTGGCAGAGGAAATTAACCTTTCCTCCTATACCGATGAAGAATTGATCAGCCTGAGAAATCAAATCAACGAAGAACTGAAGCTTCGGGAGGCCGCCCGTAAGGTTTCTTCTCCCGAAAGTGATTTTGTGTATGTTTCCAACGGAGAAGCCGTACAGATCAATCAATATATCGGCAAGGGCGGGAATGTGGTCATTCCCAATGAAATTGAAGGCCTCCCCGTTACCAGAATTGCTGCAGAGGCATTTAGGAATACCAAGAAAATTACCGGCATTGTTTTTCCGGACAAGCTGGAATTTATCGGAAATTATGCGTTTTACGACGCGACAAGACTGACCGGAATCATCGTTCTCCCCGCCACGGTAAAGAAAGTTGATTCCCACGCCTTCCAATCTTCCAATATTTCCGGGGTGGTCATTCAGAGCAGCTGTGAAATCGGCGTAAACGCTTTTTCCAACGTTTCCAATCTTGAGTTTTTCTATGTGGCTGAGGGATGCGCCCCCGATTTTGCCCATTCCTCCCTGACATATGCAAAAAAGCTGAAGACCGTGATTTTCCCCGATACGGTGGTGGACATTCATATGAAAAACCTGACGAATTCAAATCAGGCAACCATCTATACCCCCGCCGGTTCTTTTGCCGAAAACTTTGCAAAGCAAAATTTCATCCGCTGCAATACACAAGAGTATGCGGAAATGGCCGCATACTACGCCTCTCTCTACTGAACAACAAGGCAGCCGCCTCAAACGGCTGCTTTTTTCATCGAAAAAGCGCTGGAAAACAGGCCTGTTTCCCCGCTTTTTTTGCATTTTCTCCCCTTTTTTTGCGCAAAAACCCCTTGACAACATGGAAAAAAGATGGTATCCTACGCTCAGGTTAGGCGAGTCTAACTCAAATTCGCACGGAGGGGGACCTGATATGAATCTGACGCAGGCAACGCTTGGCCAAGAATACATCATCCGGAGCATTGAGGCTGACGATGAAGAACTAAGCAACTTCCTGTTTTCCCTAGGCTGCTACAGTGGCGAGCCCATCACCGTCATCTCTCGGCAAAAACGCAGCTGTGTGGTATCCATCAAGGACGGGCGCTATAATATTGACCGTCAATTGGCAGAGGCCATCCTGATTTGATCTCCCCTTCCGCAGAACTGCGGATTCTTTTTCGTCCGGAAGTTAGTTGGCATTAACTCGATTTATCAACCATTCTTCACGCAAGATTAGAGGAGGAAGTCTTATGCGCGTTGCATTGGCCGGCAATCCCAACAGCGGCAAAACCACCATGTATAACGCCCTCACCGGCCGGAATGAAAAGGTGGGCAATTGGGCGGGCGTTACAGTGGAAAAAAAGGCCCACCCGGTAAAGAAGCATTTCTGTCCCGGCAAAGAAAGCTGCATCGCAGTGGACCTGCCAGGGGCCTATTCCATGTCCCCCTTCACATCCGAGGAATCCATCACCAGCGAATATGTGAAAAACGAGCATCCCGAAGTAATCATCAACATCGTGGACGGCACCAACCTGAGCCGCAGCCTGTTTTTCACCACCCAGCTGCTGGAGCTGGGCATTCCCATGGTGGTGGCGCTGAACAAAGCGGACGTAAACGAGAAAAAAGAAACCTTCATCGATATCAGCGCCCTGGAAAAGGCACTGGGCTGCCCGGTGGTGGCCACTGTATCCACCTCCCATCAGGGGCTGCACCAGGTGATGAAGCTGGCCCAGGAACAGGCCGGAAAGCAGCAGACGGCCCCCTATTCCCAGGGCGACGTCGATCTGACCAGCAAAGTAGCCGTGGAGGCCGCCGACCGGAAGCGTTATGCCTTTGTAAATGAAATTGTTGCCCAGGTGGAAAAGCGCAAGCAGTTCACCCGGGACAGGAACAAGCAGGATCGGCTGGATGCCGTTATCACCCATCCCGTATGGGGCATCGGCATTTTCGCCGTGGTGATGTTCCTGGTATTCTATCTTTCCCAATCCACGCTGGGCGTATGGATCGCCGATGCGCTGGTGGGGCTGATTGACAGTTTCAAGGAATGGGTGGCGTCTCTGCTGACGGGGGCCAGCCCGCTGCTTTCCACCCTGCTGGTGGACGGCATCATCGGCGGCGTAGGGGCTGTGGTAGGTTTCCTGCCCCTGGTGATGGTAATGTATTTCCTGCTGGCGCTGCTGGAAGACTGCGGCTATATGGCCCGGGTATCGGTGGTGCTGGACCCCCTGTTCAAGCGGGTGGGCCTTTCCGGCAAATCCGTCATTCCCTTTGTCATCGGCACAGGCTGCTCCATTCCCGGGGTAATGGCCTGCCGCACCATCCGTAACGAGCGGGAACGCCGGGCCACAGCCATGCTGGCCCCCTTCATGCCCTGCGGCGCCAAGCTGCCCGTCATCGCCCTGTTTGCCGGGGTATTCTTCGGGGACGCCTCCTGGGTGGGCACAGCCATGTACTTCGTGGGCATCCTGCTGATTTTCCTGGGTGCGCTGCTGGTAAACCGGATCGCCGGGTTGAAAAAGCGCAAATCCTTCTTCATTATGGAATTGCCGGAATATAAGATTCCTTCCCTGAAGCGGGCCTTCTTTTCCATGTGCAGCAGGGGCTGGGCCTATGTGGTAAAAGCCGCCACAATCATCCTGCTTTGCAATACCCTGGTGCAGATAATGCAGCTGTTTTCCTGGGATTTCCAGCCCGCCGAAACAGCGGACGCATCCATCCTGGCCTCCATCGCCCATCCCTTCTCTTACCTGATCTATCCCGTTGTGGGTATGCTTAGCTGGCAGCTGGCTGCTGCTGCCGTCACCGGCCTTATCGCCAAGGAAAATGTGGTGGGCACCCTGGCGGTATGCTTTGGCATTTCAAATCTGATCAATACGGAAGATATGGCCCTGATGGAAGGGGCCGGGGCGGAAGTGGCGGCGGTCTTTGGGCTTACCAAGGCGGCAGCCCTGGCTTATCTGATGTTCAATCTGTTCACACCCCCCTGTTTTGCCGCCATTGGCGCCATGAACAGCGAAATCAAGAGCAGAAAGTGGTTCTTCGGCGGTATCGGCCTGCAGCTGGGCACCGGCTTTACGGTGGGCTATCTGGCATACCAGATCGGCACCCTGATCACTGAAGGGCATGTGGGCCACGGCTTCCTGGAGGGATTCCTGGCCGTGTTGGCCTTCGGCGCAATCCTGATGCTAATGATTATTCACAACGACAACAAGCAGAAGGCCGATCATGTCCCCGCCAGGGGCAAGGCCGTCAACTGATTCCGGGAGGAATGTAATTCGTGGAAAATATCATTATAATTGCCATTGTTCTATTCATTGTGGGGCTGGCCGCCTGGTATGTGATCCGGGCAAAAAAGCACGGAAGAAAATGCATCGGCTGCCCCAACGGCGGCCAATGCAGCGGCAACTGCAGCAACTGCCAGCCCCAAGCAAGTGACGAATAAATAATTGAAAAAAACGCCGGCCCGAAAGGGACGGAACAGACTGTCAAAACCCCCGGGATTCATAGAAGGATCGCACCCCTTCTATGATAATGATAATCCGCAGCCCAGGCCGCTCCTGATTTTCGGCATTGCAGCCGCTTGTGCGAAGCCGTTAAAAAGCGGTAATGCCGCCGGCGGCGAGGCTGTACTCCCGCTGGCTGTGGCAGATGCAGGCGGGAAAAAGCCCGATGAGTCACAGCGCACAGCAAGCGGCAGTGCTGCTGGGCAAAAATGCCGATTGCGAGGGCTGCCCATTCCCTTTTTCCATCAGTTTCAACCGTAAAAATAGGCCTTTCAGCTCCGCTCTTGGAGCTGAAAGGCCATTTTTTCAACGAATGTGGTGGATCGATCAAAAAACTGCTTTAGCTGAATTTTGATCGCAGATTATCAAAAATTCCTTTTTGACGCCCAGTGCTGCCCCAGCATAATGCCGGAGCGACAGAAAACAGGGCATCAGAACTGCTGCATTTCTTCGATATAGCTCTTCAGATCGGCAATGGCGACGCGCTTTTGTTCCATGGTATCGCGGTCGCGGACGGTGACGGTGCCGGTTTCTTCGGTCTCAAAGTCCACGGTGATGCAGATGGGGGTGCCCACCTCATCCTGGCGGCGATAGCGCTTGCCGATGGAGCCGGTTTCGTCATAATCGATCATGAAATACTTGGCCAGGTCTTCATAGATCTGGCTGGCCAGGCCGCCCAGCTTATTCTTCTGCAGGGGCAGCACCGCGGCCTTGAAGGGGGCCAGAGCGGGATGGAGATGCAGCACGGTGCGCACATCATTCTTTTCTTCATCCAGCATCTGCTCTTCATAAGCATTGCACAGGAAGGCCAGGGTGAGCCGCTCTACGCCCACGGAGGGCTCCACGCAATAGGGGATATACTTTTCGTTGGTTACGGGATCCAGGTATTCCATGGATTTGCCGGAGTGATTCATGTGCTGCTTCAGATCGTAATCGGTGCGGTCCGCAATGCCCCACAGTTCGCCCCAGCCAAAGGGGAAGAGATATTCAAAGTCGGTGGTGGCCTTGGAATAGAAGGCCAGCTTTTCGGGCTCATGATCCCGCAGCCGCAGGCATTCTTCCTTCAGACCCAGGTTCAGCAGCCAATCCTTGCAGAAGGAGCGCCAGTAATTGAACCATTCCAGATCCTCGCCGGGCTTGCAGAAGAATTCCAGCTCCATCTGCTCGAATTCCAGCACGCGGAAGATGAAGTTGCCGGGGGTGATCTCATTGCGGAAGGACTTACCGATCTGGCAGATACCGGCGGGCAGCTTCTTGCGGGTGGTGCGCATGGCATTGAGGAAATTAACGAAAATGCCCTGAGCGGTTTCGGGGCGCAGCAGCACTTCGGAAGCAGAGGCTTCGTTCACGCCCAGATGGGTCTTGAACATCAGATTGAACTGGCGGATGCCGGTGAAATCCTTCTTGCCGCAGACGGGGCACTTGATATCATGCTCGTTGATATAGGCTTCCAGCTCTTCATTCTTCCAGCCGTCGCCGGTTTCGGCGCCGTTCGTAAAATCTTCGATGAGCTTATCGGCGCGGAAACGGGCCTTGCAGGCCTTGCAGTCCATCAGAGGATCGTTGAAGCCGCCCACATGACCAGAGGCAACCCACACTTCCCGGTTCATCAGGATGCCGCAATCCAGACCGGTGTTATATTTGCTTTCCTGAACGAATTTTTTCCACCAGGCCTTTTTGATGTTGTTCTTGAATTCCACGCCCAGGGGGCCGAAATCCCAGGTATTGGCCAGGCCGCCGTAGATATCGCTGCCGGGGAAGATGAAGCCTCTGTTCTGGCAGAGGGCCTTGAGTTTATCCATTGTAAGCTGTGCCATGGAAAACACACTCGCTTTCATTGAAGTATTCGTTTCATTATAGCCATTTCCCGGGAATTGGTCAAGGATTCTTTCCATATAAACGGAAAAAAACATGATTTCATGTATTTTTTGCCCCGGATGAAGCATAGAGAGAAAATGCCATTGCTTCTGTCTCCGCTTTGTGATATAATCAACATTGGGAATTTGGCCTTTCCCCATCCATCGGACGCATCTGGCCAGGCCATACCATCACCACACACGGAGGACATGCATGTACAAGCTGCTGCTGGTAACGGATCAGAAAGAGATCCAGGCCCTTTTCCAAAACGATATTGACTGGCGGGCCCACAATTGCCATACTCCGCTGATCACCGCATCCGCCCAGGAAGCCATCGAATGGCTCAATTCCAAGGCCATCGATGCGGTTGGTTATCATCTTCCCAAGAAAGAAGCCATCCCGCTTTCCCGTTTCCTGCGTTACGGCCGTCCCAGCCTCCCCATTTTCCAGGTGACAGAAAACGCCGATATGCAGCATATGATCCTGAAGGAAACCCGCATTTTGCTGGATCGGCTGCATGCAGATTTTTCCGATGATAATTATGACGCCGACGCCATGCTCACCCTGCAGCGGGATGATCTGATTCACCGGCTGCTGGCCGGGGAAATGCAGGATTGGTCCCAGCTAAAGCGGGATCTGCGGCTGGTGCGCGCCCGGGTGAACCCGGAAGGGGCCTGCGTGCTCTATGAAATCGATATGCCTCAGGGCGAAGTATACCTTTCTGAGCACAAGCATGCCCAGGAACGGCTGGAACGGGCCCTGCGCAATAATTTCTTCGGCCGCTATGTGGACGGCATCTATTACGCCGTGGCAGTGCTCTCCCCCCGGCACATCCGACTGGTATGCATCCCCATGCTCAGCGAAGAAGAAGAAGATCCTCAGTCCTTCGGCGAGCGGGCGGATGAACATGTACGGGACGGCATCCAGCAGATCAAGGAATATCTGGATCTGGATATGACTATTACTGAATCCGCCTGGCTGGACGGGCTTTCTCCCCTGCTGGGCGCAAACGTCAACTGATAAGGAGGCGCTTCCATGGGCATTTTCTCCATTTTCACCAGTCAGCTCATTGACGTTATTGAATGGACCGATCCCACCATGGATACCATGGTGTACCGCTATGACAGGAACGGCAAGGAAATCATGATGGGGGCCCAGCTCACCGTCCGGGAAAGCCAGGTGGCCGTCATGGTAAACGAGGGCAAGATCGCCGACGTTTTTGGCCCCGGCCGCTATGAACTGTCCACCCAGAATATGCCCATCATGACGGCGCTGAAATCCTGGAAATACGGCTTTAATTCGCCCTTCAAGGCGGAGGTTTATTTCATCAACACCAAGCAATTCCTGGATCAGAAATGGGGTACTTCCAATCCTGTGATGATGCGGGATGCAGAATTCGGCATGATCCGGCTGCGGGCCTTCGGCATTTATTCCTTCCGGGTATCCGATCCCGTGGCCTTCCTGAAGGAAGTATTCGGCACCGCCGCCTATATGAATGTGGAAGGGGTGGCCGGGCAGATCAAGCGGACGCTGGTTTCCGGCCTGTCCGACGCCATCGCCCAGAGCAAAATCCCCGCCCTGGATCTGGCGGCCAATTATGATGAGCTTTCCCAGTATGCCCTGCAAACCCTGGCGC
>SVGR01000048.1 GCA_015056265.1 Clostridiales bacterium | reverse complement strand
GGTCTGGGTGGGCACGGGGGTGGCGTTGCTGATGAAGTAGAAGACGGGGGCGGGATTGGGCACGCCGAATTCATCCACCCGGATCTGCTGCCAGGTGTCGCCCACAGGCACATATTCCGGGGGAAGCATGCTCATATCCGCATATACGTCCACCGTCTGGCCCAGGGGCACTTGCATATCGTAGCCATACAGCTCCCGATTGGTGCTCACCTCCATCAGCCGCACGCGGATGGTGCCATACTGAGGAGCGGGAGTGGCAGGAGCCTGATAGCGGTAGTAGAAATAGACGTCGGATTTATCGGCGCCGTATTGGTTCACGGTGACATACTGGAAATTATCGCCCGTGAGGAAGTAGTTTTCGGGCAGGTTCCAGGGGCTGGCGTAGACGGGCCAGGTGCCCTCTTCCAGGCGCTGGGTGGTGGAATCGGCAATGCGGTTGCCCTGCTCATCCACATAGTGAATATTCACATCCACGGGCTGGACGGGCACGGCAGTGGGCACAGGGGTAGCAGGAGCCTGATAGCGGTAGTAGAAATAGACGTCGGATTTATCGGCGCCGTATTGGTTCACGGTGACATACTGGAAATCATCGCCCGTGAGGAGGTAGTTTTCGGGCAGGTTCCAGGGGCTGGCGTAGACGGGCCAGGTGCCCTCTTCCAGGCGCTGGGTGGTGGAATCGGCAATGCGGTTGCCCTGCTCATCCACATAGTGAATATTCACATCTACAGGCTGGACGGGCACGGCGGTGGGCACAGGGGTAGGGGCAGGAATAACAGGAACTTCCTGTCCGGGAAGGGTGGGGGTGCTTGTTACAGTGGATACATACAGATACAGCAGGGCGCCGGGATGGCCATCCGCCGTCTTCGCCATGATTTCCAGATAGAAATCGTCCATATCCAAAGTATCCCCCGCATCCATCATGGGGGGAAGCACGGTGCCATTGGCCGGAGAGAAGGAAAAATAAGTGCCGGTGAAATCGGCAATCTCCAGCCGCAGGTTATCCAAGGGTGCATCCGGGGCCACCTGGGCCCAATAGCAATCGGCATAGCCCTCCAGCTGCACCGGCAGGGCCTGGGCGGTCTGCATCATGCCCTGGCG
Organism: Clostridiales bacterium; assembly: GCA_015056265.1. Classification (GTDB taxonomy): domain Bacteria; phylum Bacillota; class Clostridia; order Christensenellales; family Aristaeellaceae; genus RUG563. The sequence continues at coordinate 14,110 of SVGR01000048.1, read as the reverse complement.
ATCGATCCAGGTGAGGGTGATAAAGAAATCTACACTTTCTACCATGCCGGCGGATGCTGCCCCCATAGGCAGCACCATCAAAAAGGCCATCAAAAGGGCCAGCATGCGCAGAGAAAATTTACGGGTACCAGTCATCATCCAGTCTCCTCCTTCGGAATCCGCACGAGGTGCACGAATTATTTCAATTGTATTACAAAATGTTAAAAGTGTCAATCGTTCCAGGGGGGAAATGGCCCGTTCCGGCAGATATTCCTGCAATTCTTGCAGGAGTTGATGCGGGGAATGTGGAATAAAGAGCAGGAATAATGATGCCATGGAGGGATATGCCGTGATTGACGATACCCTGCGGGAAACCTACCTTTCCGGAAAGGAAGTATTCCACGGGAAAATTATCCGGGTGGAGCATTGGCAGGTGGCCCTGCCCAATGGAAAAGAGGCCCTGCGGGAAGTGGTGGTGCATAACGGCGCCGCTGCCATCGTGCCCGTGGATGAGGCGGGGAATGTGACGCTGGTGCGTCAGCATCGGGTGGCCGCCGGCCGCTTCACCTGGGAAATTCCCGCCGGCAAGCTGGATACCCCCGATGAAGACCCCTTCTTCGCCGCTAAGCGGGAATTGGAAGAGGAAACGGGGCTGCGGGCGGAAAACTGGCAGCTGCTTACCCGGATTGATACCACCCCGGGCTTCTGCACGGAAAAGATTGCCCTGTATCTTGCCACCGGCCTTTCACAGCATGAAACCCATCCCGATGCGGATGAATTTCTGCATCTGACGAAAATACCCCTGGATGAGGCGGTGGCCCTGTGCATGAAAGGGGAACTGCGGGACAGCAAAACCGTTATCGGCCTGATGATGGCCCAGCGGGCGCTGGCGGAAAGGGCACGATTGGGGTTTGCGGACGCTACAACCATACAACGGGGAATGGCCGCCCCTTCATCCCCGGCCATGAAATAATGTGCCGTCCGGAAGGGAGAGCCGGGATATGAAACGAATCAGGGAAAAGAAAAAGGAAAAGTATGTGCTGTACCGGTGGGTGATGGCGCTTTTGATCCTGGTGCTGCTTATTGGAGTGGCCATGCTGATCTGGGCCCCGGAGCTGGGGCCGGATGTGCTGTGGCTGCCTTCGGTGAAGGAATTGTAACCTTCCAAAGAAAAGAGACGCAATATGCAGTTATTTCAAGGGAATTTTTTCCGGCTTCCGGAATTGGAAACGGAAAGGCTTCGGCTGCGTCCGCTCAGGATGAGCGACGCCCGGGATATGTATGCTTACGCCCGGGATCCCCAGGTGAGCCGCCATGTGCTGTGGGACGCCCATGAAAATCTGGGTCAGTCCCGCCAGTTCCTCAGGGCGTCCATTCGCCAGTACCGGATGGGAATGCCCGGCAGCTTTGCCATTGAGCTTAAATCCTCCGGCCGGATGATCGGCACCATTGGCTTTATGTGGGTCAATGCCGAGCACCGCAGCGCTGAGGTGGGGTATAGCCTGGGCAGGGAATACTGGAACAAGGGGCTGATGACAGAGGCGCTGCGGGCAGTGATCGGCTTTGGCTTTGATACCATGCGTTTGCATCGGATCGAGGCCCAGCACGATGTGGCCAATCCTGCTTCGGGCCGGGTGATGGCCCATGTGGGTATGGTGCAGGAAGGGATTCTGCGTCACCGGGTGATGAACAAGGGTAAATATGTGGATGTGGCGGTTTACGCCATACTGGAAAGCGATCAGCGGCTTTAAGACCGTATGTATATCAATTCAGGAGGAAAGAATCATGCTGGAGTACAAAACCAAGGGAACCTGTTCCACCCAGATCGATCTGGAAATTGAAGATGGTATTATTACCGCCTGCGAAATTCATCGGGGCTGCCGGGGCAATACCCAGGGCCTGGCCAAGATGGTGATCGGCCGGAAGGCGGATGAGGTAAAGGAATTGCTGCGGGGTATTCCCTGCCGTGGGGATACGTCCTGTCCCGATCAATTGTCCCGGGCCATTGAAGCCTATCAGCAGCAGGCTAAGTAAAACATACGCAGAAAGGAAGTTATTATCACATGGCAACGAAAATGAATAAACAGCAGAAGCGCAAACAGTTCTGGGTGCGGGTAATCTGTATCGCCCTTTCCTTCCTGATGGTTTCCTCGCTGCTTTTTGCCTTGTTCCAGTAAAAATGCGAAAAAAACCTGCAGCCGCCTGTGTTGGTGCAGCTGCAGGTTTTTTTGTGATTATTTAGGCTGGATCAGCCGCGCACCGCGACGGGCGATATAATCCGCCTCCAGCCAGTAGGTGGCGCCGCCGAAGGAATCGTTTTGGGGATAATAGCGAATGCCTTCCAGTTCCGCAAGGGAGGTAAGGGGAACAAATCTTCCATCTTCTTCCTGCCGATAGAGGGAGGCGCCCTTGATTCGCTCCCAGGTGGCGGAGGGGGCGGAATCCACCACCCGGAACATGCGCCCGTCGGCGCTTTTTTCAATGATCATGGCGATATGGCCGCTGACTACCGAGAAGGAAAATACCGCCCCCTGATCCATTTTACTGCGGATCTGGGAAACATCGGTGTATAATTCATAGCGGGTTTTGAAACCGAAATCATCCCCGGCATTGCCAACCAGTGTGCTGTTCATGGTGCCGCTGTCATCCTTCATGAGGGCAAATGCATAGGTGACGGCCAGATTTTCCGGCCGGATGGCATCCCCGGTATAGCCCAGATGCTGCAGGGCGTGGGACAGGGCAAAGATGGCGCAGCCCGATTGCTCCAGATTGCTGTGCCGGTAGGCCTTATCCGCCCAGTAGCCGCTGCACTGGCTGTGGAGGGTAAAATCCGCCGCCTCTTGGGGCAGAGGAAAGGGCGTTTCGGGGGCAATGAAGGGGGTGGATTCCGCTTCTTCCGGCAGTTGATATACGTGGATAAAAGCGGTGCTGTTTTGATTTTTCAGCGTCACCAGGCCCTGGCGCACCCCCGTCCCGGTATGAGGGGCCAAGGAAAGCGTGAGGGAATCGGCGGATTGCTCCAGGCGGATGAAATCATTTCCCTCCGCCTGCCAGGCGCCGGCGGAAGAAACAGAAAAGCTGCGGCTGTCCCGGGCGCTGGTCCATAGGGCATGAACAGCGCCGTCGATGTGCAGGGTTTGCGGCCGGGGCAGGAGGGATATTTCCTCCTCCACCTGCCAGCCTATCAGCTGGGCGATGGACAGATCCACCCGTTTGCCCATGCTTTCCACGGTGAGGATACCCTCGCGGTATGTATCGGTGCTTTCCTGGATGGAAAGGATCAGCGTATCCCCCGACTGGCCGGACGCCCGATCCAGGCGCAGGAAGGGGCAGGCAGTTTCAGCCTGCCAGGGACCGGGGGAATAGACGGTATAGCTTTTCTGGCCGCCGTTTTGCATCAGCGCGCCGCCGGAGGGATGGATGGAAATGCCGGGACCGTCGGTTACCCGGATGGCACAGTTTTGCTGCACGTTGGCGCCCAGACTATCTGCCACCAGTACGTCCAGGATGTAATCGCCTGCTTCCTGAGGCACCCAGGTGAAGGAAGCGCCCTTTTCCAGGGAAAGCAGGGGTACACCATCCTGGGATAGCGTATAAAGATAACGATAACTGCCGCTGCCGCCCCGGGCAGATACGGCCAGCACCAGCGGATCCCCGGCGCGCAGAACGGCGGGCAGGGGAGAAAATGTACAGGTCATGGGGGGCGTGACGGTGAAAGCGGCGGAGGCGGTTACGGGATTGTCTGCATAATGAGCAGTGGCGGTGAGGATATAGTCCCCTTCTTCCAGCGGCAGGTAAGAGCCGAATGACCAGGGGGCCTGGGCGCTTTGGAACAGGGTTTTATTCCCCTTCTGCAGGGTATAGGAATACAGGGGGGCTGTATCCCCCTCCAGGGTAAAATCCAGCACGCTTTCCACCGCTACCGTATCCGAGGAAAGCAGCAAAGCAAGATCTGCCAGCCCCTGCAGGGGCAGCATCAGCAGCACCGTCATCAGCCCGATCAACCGCTTCATGTTCATGATCCCTCCATCCTTTCCCATTATAGAATTATATTGCCGGAAAAGCAAGCAATCCTTGGATTTTTACATTTGCACCGTACTTGACAGCAGGGAAAATTTTGCCTAAAATAAATAGTGGGGTAATGGGCGTAATCCGCCCATTTTTATTCCGATATCATCCCAGGGAAAGGAAGCGATTGTATGGCCTATCTGGAGGATATGCCCTCCAATATCCCGGAAAAAGTAATGCCCATCACCCAGGCCGATTCCCTGGAATGGCTGCAGCAGCAGGGACCGGAATTCATCAAGCTGATGAGCTATTACCGTTGCGCTATGATGGAAATTGAAACCAAATTTCACGTCCTGGATGTAGAATATTCCCTGCTGCATCACCGCAATCCCATCAGCGCCATCAAAAGCCGTCTGAAGACACCCTCCAGTATCCAGGATAAACTGAAGCGCCGGGGGATTCCTTGCACATTGGAAACGGTGGAAAAAAATCTGATGGACGTGGCGGGTGTGCGGGTAATCTGCTCCTTCAATGAGGACGTATATACCCTGGCGGACGCCCTTTTGCGGCAGGATGATATCACCTTGATTTCCCGCAAGGATTACATTGCCGATCCCAAGGAAAATGGATACCGCAGCCTGCACCTGATCGTATCGGTGCCCATTTTCCTGGCCAGTGAAAAGCGGCAGATGATGGTGGAAATTCAGCTGCGCACCATCGCCATGGATTGCTGGGCTACATTAGAGCATCAATTGCGCTATAAAAAAAACCGCCAGTTTACCCGGGAAATGGCCCAGGAATTATACGAATGCGCCTGGATGAGCGCCCATCTGGATCAAAGGATGGACGCCCTGCGCCAGCAGGTGGAGCAGGAGGATGAGAGAGGGCAGGAGGATGAAAACCAATGAAAATCTCAAAAAAAGACGCGCTGATGTGGCTTTCCTTTTTTGATCAGCTGCCGGAGGATGAGGAATTGATGCCCCGGCAGCAGGAAATTCTGCTTTCTGTGCTGTACCAGATTGAGCGCACCGTCAATCATCAGAATCAGAAGCTGATGGAAGCCATTCCCGGCCTGAAATCCCTTTGCGGCCGCACCTATTATGTGGGACCGGAGGATCAGTTCCCCAGGGGCTGCAAATCCTGCCTGCTGGGCACGGGGCTCAGCGCTGTTCGCAAAACCAATCAATGCAATATCCAGTGCAAATTCTGCTACAATTATGGGGAACTGGATTGTCAGCCCCCCATCGGCGAGGGAATGTGGGAAATCGGGGGTACCAAATTTTACGAAGAGGATCTGCCCCTTTTGCTCTCCATTCAGAAAAAGCCCACCGGCATCGCCTATGTGTATCTGGAACCCTTCATGGAAATCGAAAAATACTATGGCGTCATCCGTGTCTTCCATGAGGCGGGCGTCCATCAGCATCTCTATACCAACGGGCTGCTGGCCAATGAGGAAAACCTGAAGGCATTGGGCGAGGCGGGGCTGAACGAACTGCGGTTCAATCTGGGGGCCAGCAATTGCGCCGATCGGGTGATTGAAAATATCTGCATTGCAAAGAAATATATCCCCTTTGTGGGCATTGAAACCCCCATGACCCCGGATTTTTACCGTATTTTTCACGAAAAGAAAGAAAAGATTCTCGCTACCGGCTTGAATTTTATCAACTGCGCAGAGCTGCACCTGAACCCCAACAATATCGATAACTACGCCGGGGAAAACATGTATATGAGCCGCCAGGGCTATCTTTCGCCTATCTGGAGCCATCAGCTCACATTGCAGCTGATGCAGGAGGCGGGCAGGGAGCAATGGCCCATTGCGGTGCATGATTGCTGCAACCGCACCAAATTTGCCCGCAATCTGAACCTGCAGGCCAAGGAGGGCAAATGCTTTGGGGCCAGCGGCTATGAAAGCGAATTTCCCCGCATTCCCAGCGGGGCCTTTCTGCCGGTTTTGCGGGATGATACCTTCCCCTTCCTGGAAGAGGAAGAATTGCCCGTCGGCTATCGGCCGGGGGACATCGTCCTTTGACAAAAAAAGCATGATAATTTCCGCCTGAAATGGAAATACCCTAATACAGGCTGGAAATTGACCTGCCGCGGCCTTGATTTGTTCATAATTTGTTTACATTTTTCTGCTACACTACAAGCGAAAATCCAAAATTTTCAAATTGCGCCGCAAGGGATTGGCGCAGGGAAGGGACGCAGGTATGCTGACACTGAAAAATATCGTGAAAATCTATGAAGCCGGCCCCAATCAGGTGGAAGCGCTTCGGGGTGTGGATCTTCAGTTCCGGGATTGTGAATTTGCCGCTATCCTGGGGCCTTCCGGCTGCGGAAAGACCACCCTGCTCAACATTATCGGCGGCCTGGACCAGTATACGGATGGGGATCTTTCCGTAAACGGAAAAACCACCAAGCAATTCAAGGATAAGGATTGGGATACTTACCGCAATCATTCCATTGGCTTTGTATTTCAGAATTATAATCTGATCCCCCATCAGACGGTGCTTTCCAACGTGGAATTGGCCCTCACCCTCTCCGGGGTCAGCCGGACGGAGCGCAGAAAGCGGGCCATGGCAGTGCTGGAAAAGGTGGGCCTGGCCGATCAAATGAAAAAGAAGCCCAATCAGATGAGCGGCGGTCAAATGCAGCGGGTGGCTATCGCCCGGGCGCTGATCAACGATCCGGATATTCTGCTGGCAGATGAGCCCACCGGCGCCCTGGATAGTGAAACCAGCGTGCAGGTAATGGAAATCCTCAAGGAAATTGCCAAGGAAAAGCTGGTGATCATGGTCACCCACAATCCGGAACTGGCAGATACCTATGCCAACCGGATCATCCGGCTGCTGGACGGCAAGGTGGTCAGCGATTCCAATCCCTGCCATGAAAAGGAACTGGCCCCCGCGGTCGAAACATCCAAGCAGAAAAAGCCTTCCATGAGCTTCCGCACCGCCCTTTCCCTTTCTCTCAACAATCTGCTGACCAAAAAGGGCCGCACCATCCTCACCGCTTTTGCCGGCTCCATCGGGATTATCGGCATTGCCCTGATTTTATCCCTGTCCTCCGGTGTGAACGCCTATATTGAGCGGGTGGAGGAGGATACCCTTTCCTCCTATCCCCTTACCATCCAGGAAAAAACCATGGATATGTCGGGGATGATGGCCGCCATGATGGGCACCATGGAAAGCGCGGGCGATCATGAAATGGATCGTGTATATTCCGGCAATGTGATGACCCAGATGCTCTATGCCATGATGAGCGAAATCAGCGAAAACAATCTGCCTGCCTTCAAAGCCCATATCGAAAAGGAAGAGGTGGGCATGGATCAGCTGATCAGCGGCATTCAATATGAATACGCCACCCCCCTGACCGTTTACCGCATCCTGGAGGATGATTCGGCCATGCAGGTAAACCCCTCCACCACCATGGAGGCTACCGGGATGATGGGGATGTTTGATTCTTCCGCCATGGCCGGAAGCAACAATGTGATGCTGGCTACCACCATGACCCAGCTGAACGCCTTTGAGGCCCTCCTGGATAATGAAGAGCTGCTGAATCTGCAATACGATGTGCTGGCCGGACGGATGCCGGAATCCATGGATGAAGTGGTCATCATCGTCAATAAGCAAAATGAAATCAGCGATTACACCCTCTATACTTTGGGCCTGAAGGATCAGACGGAAATCCCCCATACCCTGGAAATGCTGATGATGGGCCAGTCCCCGGAAGTGGTTTCCATGGAGTTTTCCTATGAAGAATTGCTGGGGCTGCGCTTCCGCCTGATGGTGAATACCGATTATTTTGAAAAGCAGGGAAGCATTTGGGTGGATCGCCGGAATGATCCCGAATTTGTTCGGGCTAGGCTGGAGGAAGGCATGGAAATCCGGGTGGTTGGTATTCTCCGGCCCTCCGAAGAGGCGGTAGCCACCTCCATGACCGGTGCGGTAGGCTATCGCAGCGAGCTGATGGAATATCTGCTGCAGCAGGTCAATGAAAGCGAAATCGTTCAGGAGCAGCTGGCCCAGCCGGATACCGATATCTTCACCGGTATGCCTTTCTCCACCGGCGAGGCCCCCTCTCTGGAGGAGATGATGGCCCATTTCGATCCCAGTCTGCTTCCTCCCCAGCAGCAGGCCCTCTTTGCCCAGATGTCCCCCGAACAGCTGGCAGCCATGATGCACCAGATGCCGGAAGCCCAGATGAAGGCCATGATGGCCATGTATATGCCTCCCGTATCCAACGCCACTTTGGATGAGAATCTTCTGCGGCTGGGGGTCAGCGATATCAATGCCCCCTCCGCCATCCATATCTATCCCAAGGATTTTGAAGCCAAAGAGCAGATCACCCGGATCATTGACGAGTATAATGCCTCCGTTCCTGAGGAAGACGCCCTGCGCTATACCGATTATGTGGGCCTGATGATGAGCTCTGTTACCACCATCATCAACGCCATCACCTATATCCTGATCGCCTTTGTAGCCATTTCCCTGGTGGTTTCCTCCATCATGATCGGTATTATCACCTATATCAGCGTATTGGAACGCACCAAGGAAATCGGTATTCTGCGGGCAATCGGTGCGTCGAAAAAGGATATTTCCCGGGTGTTCAATGCCGAAACCCTGATCGTGGGCTTCTCTGCCGGGGCCTTGGGCATCGGCGTCACCCTGGCCCTGGATGTGCTGGCCAATACCATCATCCGCACTCTGACCACCCTGCCCAATATCGCGGTGCTGCCTCCGGCGGCGGCGGTGATCCTGATTCTGATCTCCATGCTGCTCACCTTCATTGCAGGCCTCATTCCCTCCCGTCTGGCCGCCAAGAAGGATCCCGTGGTGGCTCTGCGCAGCGAATAATCTGTATCAAAAAATCCGCCGCATGGCGGGGAAACTGTTAAGGAATGTTTTCCTATCAAAGAAAAATTACGGGCATCCGGCGAATCTGTCGGATGCCCGTTTGCTTATATGGTATAAAAATGAAGCGCGCCGGCACTGCGCGTCATTGCACCCTCATATCGTGAAAACGCCGCATGCACTGCCCGGAAAATTGGGGGGGTTGTTTGCTGAAAGCATCGATCTTGCCCGGCAAACCTCCGATGCTGTGATACATGCCGGAATAGATAACCGGATCCGGTTTCGTCAGATCCTGCGCATTCTATTTGTTCATCAATTTGGACGTTCTTTATTCTGCAAAAGAAAGTTGCGGCTTCTCCCGTTTCAACAGAATGCACCACTTCCCATTCCTATATCCATCGACTTGCATTCAAAGCAGGCACGTCTACAACCTGCCTTTTGCCAACAGCGCATGAAATGCCCTTTTTCCTTCCGTCCTCTGCGCGATGCGTGCCCCAATCATCCATAAGAGCAAGCATGTCTGTGCTGACAAGATTTATGCTCAGCACGCCCGTCCTGATGACGTTTTGCTTGGTTCTTCTGGTACCAAACATACTCATGATGAGCAGATAATCATCCGCTTTTTTTATTTGTAATGCTGAGCCATGTAATGGGGGCAAATTATAGGTGCCGTCATCATTGTTTGTGCCAATAAAAGCAGGTTGCGCACACATTGAAAAATGAGTGCCTATTGATTTTCGTTTGATCGTCTTCATTTGCCGCATCTTAGAAAATTCAAATTCTCCGCAATTATTTTTTCGCGGCAGCATCAAAAAAGAAAGCCCTGTCTTGAGGGCTTTCTTTGCGGGAAAATCAGTACAGTATGCAGGGAATTTCCTCTTTCAGGGCCCACTGATGGGCACAGGAATCCTTCTTCACCTGCAGCCGAAGCGCTTTATGGCAGCCGTAGAAGGTTTCGAAACCAATATGCGCCACATCCGCAGGCACCATCATCCGGCTGATGCCCGAGCAGAGGAAGAATGCCCAGGCTTCCAGAGAGCGGAGGGAAAGGGGCAGGTGAATCTGTTTGATCTTCTCACAGCCCGAAAATGCCTTTTCACCGATGTGGGCAAGTTTATTCGGCAATATGACGCTGGTCAGGCTGTAACAGCCGGAGAAAGCTTCTTCGCCAATGGAGAGCAGGGTGGAGGGCAGGGTTACATGGGTGATATCCTCACGGCCCATGAACAGGCCCCTTCCCAGGGTGGTGACGGGATGGCCGTCGATCTGATCCGGCAGAATCAACTGGGTTTCACTGCCGGCATAGCCGGTCAGCTCTGCCGTGCCGTCGGGCAGCAGCCGATGGCTGAAATCAGTAGAGGCAATGTGCTTGGGGGCATGGAACACATGGGAAAAGCAGGATTTTTCCACCCAATTGTGGGCGTAGGAATCTTTCGTTACCAGGAAAGTGAGGGATTTGGGATCGGCAATGTCTTCAAAGGCGGTGAGGCTGATGTCAGTCAGGCTTTCCGGCAGATTCATGTTGGTGAGGCCATTACAGTTGGAAAAGGCGTGGGTATCAATGGTTTTGATCCCCTGGGGCAGCTCCAGTGAGGCAAGGGCTTCGCAGCCTGCCAGGGCATAAGCGTTAATGGCGGCAAGGGTGGAGGGCAAATAGAGATCGGTGAGCTTTGCGCAGTTGTGGAAAACGCTGGCGGGGAGCGTGGTCAGGCCTTCGGGCAAAAAGACGGTTTCCAAATTGGTGCAATCAGCAAAGGCTTCTGTCCCCAATTCTTGCAATCCTTCTTCCAGCTGCAGGATTTCCAGCCCGGAGCAGTTGCGGAAGGCGTTTGGGCTGATAAAGCGCAGCCCTTTGGGAAGTAGCGCCTGGGACAGTAAGCAGCAATCCCGGAAGGCATTTTCCCCGATGGAGCGTATCCCCTCCTCCAGGGTCACGGAGGTAAGGGAGAAGCAATCCTGGAAAGCCCCATTGCCCATGGTGTTCACGCCGGAAGGAAGGGTCAGGGAGTGCAGGCCTGCCTTGAAGAAGGCCATATCACCGATGGTGCGCAGGCTGCCGGGCAGATCGGCCTGAGAAAGCGCGCTGCACTGGAAAAAGGCATGCTTGCCGATGTCTTCCAGCCCTTCCGGCAGGGTGACGCGTTCCAGATTGGTGCAGCAGGCGAAGGCGTATTCGCCGATGGCGCGCACGTCCTCCGGCACGGTGAAATGCCGGGCAGATACCCCGGCGGCGTAGCATACCAATTCATGGGTATCATTGCGGATCAGGGCATGATCCTTCACCTGAAGAAAGGGATGGGCGGCATGCACCATCAGGTAGGAAAGGCTGCTGCATCCCAGGAACGCCCGGCTGCCCAGGGTGCGCAGGGTGGAAGGCAGGGTGATGCTTCCCAGACTGAAGCAATCGGAAAAGGCTTCCTCCCCGATGGCGTCCAGCCCTTCGGCCAGGGTTACAGTGCGCAGACGGCTGCAATGGGTGAAGGCATAATCTCCCACGGTTTTTACCTGGTCGGAAAGAGTAACAGCCTGCAGATGGCTGCAATTGGCAAAGGCATAATCGCCGATGATTTCCGCCTGGGCCGGCAGGGTATATTCGGCGGCGTTCCGGCCAGCAGGATAGCTGACCAGTCGGTGATCATTTTTTGTGATCAGCGCCCCGTCATCCGTAATAAGGTGGGGATGATTGGGGGCAACGGTAAACTGCTGCAGGGAAGAGCAGCCGTCAAAGGGATTGCCCAGCAGATGGGTGACCGAAGGAGGAAGAACCAGCCTTTCCAGGGCAGCACAGCTGGAAAAGGCCTTGTTTTCGATGGTTTTCAAGTATTTGGGCAGGCGCACTTGGCGCAGGGCGGCGCATTCCCGCAGGGCGGATTCCTCGATGGTCAGCAGGGATTTGGGAAGCCGAAGGGATTCCAGCTTACGACAGCTGAACAGCACATTTTTTCGCAGCACCGCCATTTTCTTGGGTAAACGCAGGGAACAGAGCGATACACAGCCGGCGAAGGCATTGTTCTCAATCTCCGTCACCGTGGCAGGCAGGGAGATGGAATACAGGGTGGTACAATTCTGGAATGCGCCTTCCCGAATGGTTTCAGCGCCCTTCTTCAAAATCACCGTTTCCAGGTTTTTGCAGCCGCAAAAAGCCCGGCGGCCCACAGTACGCACCGTACCGGGAAGATGGACGGAATAGAAGTGTGCCTTTCCGCTGAAGGCTTCTTCTCCGATCTCAGTGACGGGATAGCCGTCCAGATATTTGGGCACCTTCAGATGGATTTCACTGCCGTTGTAGCCGGTGATTTTTGCTTCACCTGCGCTTGTTACATAGCGGAAACCGGTCGATGATTGGGTATTTTCCTGGTTTCCGGCTATGGCGGTGGGCATCATCAGCGGAAAAGTCAGCATGTTCAGCAGCATTTTTTTCATTCGCATGGTGTTCATCTCCTGGTAGTGTGATGTGGGATTTGCCGTTCATAGTATATTGCCGATCGGCCTGCTGCACAATGAAAAAGGCACAATCGGCCCATGAAATGCACTTTTTGGATGTGTTCTTTGGCGGTCGATTCGTTTGGGCTCATTTGAAGGATGCCCGAAAGCGGGAAAAATCAATCAACAAATGGGCGGCTGAATGCCGGATGGCGATGAAAAGCACACATGCCGCCCAGGAACGCTATGACGGCCTGAAGCAATGCACTAAATCTGATCCAGCAGTGTGACGTCGGTGATGGTGGGCAGCATTTTCAGGGCGCTGAGCAGCGATTGAGGGGGACGTTCGTCCAGCTCAATGGCCATGATGGCCTGGCCTCCCGCTTCCCTGCGGAACACCCGCATGGTGGCGATATTGATCCGCTCATTGGAGAGCAGATGGGTCACCATGGCGATGGCGCCGGGGGCGTCGGTGTGGCGGATAATCAGGGTGGTGCGGGCGCCGGAAAAGCCCACCTCCAGCCCGTCCAGATACTGCACCCGGATGCTGCCGCCGCCGATGGATGCGGCCTGCACCTGCACGGTCTTGCCCTTTTCCCCGGTCAAATGCACCAGCACGGTATTGGGATGGGCGTCCCGCAGCTTGATGGGCTGGAAGGTGATGCGCAGCCCTGCTTCCTCTGCCAATTGCAGGCTGTCCCGCAGCCGCTCGTCATCCACGCCCATATCCATCAGGCCCCCGGCTACTGCCCGGTCGGTGCCGTGGCCCTGATAGGTTTTTTCAAAGCTGCCATGAAAAAATACCCGGGCCTCTACGGGCGTTTCCCCCAATAATTGCCGGGCCACCCGGCCGATGCGGGCGGCGCCCGCTGTATGGGAGGAGGAAGGGCCGATCATGATGGGGCCGATGATGTCGAAAAGGTTCATATGTACCTCCGGAGAAATGGAATGCATTTTTAATTCGGAATGCGGAATTCGGAATGCGGAATTTAAATAGTGAGTGAAAGGGCTGCTTCCATTGTTATTGTATCCCTCTCCGGCGCAATCGGCAAGCCTGAAAGATCAACAATCATGGAAATATGCAATTATTCCGCATTTCGAATGGAATGCTTACTCCAGCAGCCAGTCGTAGGTGTCCGGATAGATATAGGGAATGCCGTTTTCTTTTGCCCAGCGGTGGGCATAGGAATCCCGCACCACCGTAACCTCCAGCTTGAAGCAATCGGAAAAAGCGTTCTCCCCGATGCTCTGCAGCCCTTCCGGCAACGTGATGCTGGCGAGGGATTTACAGCCGTAAAAAGCGGCCTCCCCGATGTTCTGCAGTCCTTCCGGCAGGGTGATGGAGGTGAGGGAGTTGCAGGAGGAAAAAGCATCAGCCCCAATAGTCTGCAGTCCTTCCGGCAGGCTGATGAAAGAAAGAGAAATGCACCTGTAAAAAGCATAGTTCCCGATGGACTGCAGTCCTTCCGGCAGGGTGATGGAGGTAAGGGAGTTGCAGAAGGAAAAAGCGTAATTCCCGATGGACTGCAGTCCTTCCGGCAGGGTGATGGAGGAGAGGGATTCGCAGAAGTAAAAAGCGTGATCTTTGATACTCTGCACCCCTTCCGGCAGCGCGATGGAAGTGAGGGAGTCGCAGGAGGAAAAAGCGTAATTCCCGATGGACTGCACCCCTTCCGGCAGGGCGATTGTGGTGAGGGAATCGCAGGAGGAGAAAGCGTAATCTCCGATGATTTTGATCCCCTGGGGGACGGTGTAGCTTTTTGCTTTTAAGCCGGCGGGATAGCAAATCAACCGTTTATCCGGCTTACTGAACAGCACGCCCTGAATGGTGGCCAGGTAGGGATTATCCG
>SVGR01000047.1 GCA_015056265.1 Clostridiales bacterium | reverse complement strand
GAAGTGCCGAAGGATACAATGATTGAGTATCAGGCATTCTTCATGTCAAGAACCAACGTCATTCGTGTTTGAGAAGCGTTTGCCATCGTCGTTTGCGTGCGTGAACGCCCGTTGTGCGCTCTCCAAAACCTTTGTTGAGGGTTCGAGTCCTTCTGCCCCTGCCAGAAGAACCAGTTTCGAAAGAGACTGGTTTTTTGTTCGGATAAGCATATAGAAATGCCTCCCTCCGCAGGGAGGGAGGGAGGCAACGTCTGGCATTATTTAGGGGAGACAATAGGATAATCCAGCGTCAGAGAAACCGGAATCCTGCAATAATCTATCCTATGTACTTCCTCGATTAATTCCTCAAATTCTATGGTGAATTCGATGTTTTGAATTGTTGTAAATCCCCATTCAGTCAAAGCATCAAACTTCATGAGCACTATGTTCTGTGTTTTTGTCATTTGCATGGTGCCATCATGCAGCTTGTGAAACCCGCGGTCCCTAAAGTCCATGGATGCTTTATTGACATACTCGTCTGTTACAATATACTGAAGAAGCTTACCGGAATTGTTCTGAATGAATATATTCACGCCAATATCTCTGGAATACGAGCATTCATACAATCCTCTGTATTCGACATAGATGCCATTCTCATCATACAAGACCGTACGATAACTGAATGAGAAGGGAAATTGAAAATAGTGGACTTATTGCAGATTCTGATTGATTGCTATATTCCCCAGCTTTGAAAAGGAGAATATTATGTTCAGAATGCCCAGGTGCCGTTTTTAAAGATTTCCACTTCCCGGCCGTCCCGGCATTTCCCAGTGATGGAAAGGTCCGCCGTTCCGATCATAAAGTCCACATGAATCATGGAATCATTCAGGCCGCAGGCGGCAAGTTCTTCCCTGGTTTTATGATGGCCGTCCTGAACGCATTCAAGAAAGCCCCGGCCCAGCGCGAAATGGCAGCAGGCATTTTCATCAAACAAGGTGTTATAGAAAAGAAGGCCCGTCTTATTGATGGGGCTGTCAAAGGGTACCAGCGCGCATTCGCCCAGATATGCCGCGCCCTCGTCCATAGCGATCATCTTCTGCAGACGCTCATCATTCTTTTCGGCATGAGCCTCCACCACCTTTCCGTTTTCAAAGCGCAGCCAGAAATTTTCAATCAGATCGCCCTGATAGGAAAGGGGCAGGCTGGAATACACGATGCCTTCAGCCACGCCCCGCTTGGGAGAGGTGAAGCATTCTTCCGTGGGCATATTGGGATTGAAGGTAACGCCGGATTTGGTGGTTTCCATGGCGCCGGCGAAAACGCCCTCCTCCATCAGACCCACCGTAAAATCGGTGCCGTTTGAAGCCTGATAATGCAGCTCCGTCAGCCCCAAACCATTCAAATATTCGCATCTGTCATGCACATCCTGGTTATGGGCTTCCCATGCGGCAATGGGATCCTCGTCCACCCGGGCGCACTGCAGAATGGCTTCCCACAAAAGTTCCATCGCCTTGGCGGGACGCTCATTGGGAAACACTTTCTTCGCCCAGGCCTTGCCGGGAACAGCCGCAATGGTCCACTGATGCTTTCCGTTCATCGCATCACGATAAGGCTTCACAATGGGAGCCCGCTTCTGCTGGGCAGACATCATCTTGCCCACGTTCACGCCCTTGAGCGCATCCGGATTGGAAGAATCCACAAATACCCGGGCAGGAAGATGATCCCGCATATATTTCAATTCTTCTTCTTCAAAGGTTTCTACGGCAGCCATCGTATCTTCTGCCTGATATTTCACATGATATTTTTCCATTTCGGAATACTGCCACTTCACGTGTACCCGCCGTGCCCCCAGCTTATACAGTTCTTCCGTCACCATTTCGATGAATTTGGGCTGCTCCAGGCTGCCGTACAGATAAACATCCTGTCCCTTCTGAACATTGGCGCCCATGCGGGCGATCAGCTTTGCATATTTTCTGAGCCGGGATACCTTCATATCAAATGCCTCCTTCGCACTCCATGCTGCAGATATTATACTACCGAAATGCCCTTCCTGTAAAGCGCCGCGCAGATGTTGACCGGGAAATGCCCCCGAATGCAGATTATTATCGACATCCGATGGCATTTATGATAAAATCATTTCAGTTGGATAAAAGCATTCCGTTTTTCCCATGTAAGGATAATCACCGGTATGAAAGGAGCCCCTATGGAATCCATTGACGAAAAATTCCTGGATCCGCTGGCCTCCGCCTACATTCGCGGGTACAGCCGCAGGCATGGCTTTCCCCTCCGTGAAAAGGAATTGCTGAATCAGCCCCTTGCTCAATTATCCGATGACGATATGGCGCGCATTTACCGCGCCGGCCAGGCAGCTGAACTGAAGCTTTACCGCTTCAAAGACCATACCGAGCTTCCCCGGGTACAGAAAACCCTGGGCTTTCTGCGTGCGGTATGGCCCGAAAGCCTTCTGGACGTTGGCAGCGGAAGGGGCGTATTCCTGTTCCCGTTCCTCAGGAATTTCCCCGGCGTGCCCGTCACATCCCTGGATCTGCTGGATTATCGGGTGGAATTCCTGAATGATCTTCGGCTGGGCGGCGTGGAGCAGCTGACCGCCCTGAACGAGAATATCTGCAGCTGGCAGCAGCCCGATCATTCCTTCGATATTGTTACGCTTCTGGAAGTGCTGGAGCATATTCCTGACGTAGCCCAGGCCATCAGGGCGGCAATTCGCCTGGCAAAACGGTATGTGGTTGTAACCGTTCCCTCCAAGCCGGACAATAATCCGGAGCATATTCATCTGCTTACCAAGGATATCCTGACCGATCTGTTTGAAAAAGCAGGCTGCAGCCGCCTCAAATTTGACGGCGTTCCCGGTCATCTTTTCCTGACGGCTGCCGTGGACTGACGCACTGAAATAAAAGGATGAAAATGATGAACAACGATTATTCGATCATCAAATATCCCCGGACGCCCCATATCGAAGGCTCCCGCCTGCAGGCTGGGGATGAGGACCTTTCCCAGATTCCCTTTGCAAGCATCGCCGGCAGGCATCTGGTCATTGAAGAAAAAATTGACGGCGCCAACACTGCCCTGTCCTTTAATCCTCAGGGCGAGTTGCTGCTTCAGAGCCGGGGCCATTACCTGATCGGCGGATACCGGGAACGCCATTATGATTTATTCAAACAGTGGGCCATGGCCCATCGGGATGCATTCTGGAAAACGCTGGGCTGTCGGTATGTGATGTACGGCGAATGGATGTATGCCAAGCATACAATCTTTTATGATGCGCTGCCTCATTATTTCATGGAATTTGATATTCTGGACCGGGAAACAGATCGTTTTCTGGATACGCCCTCCCGGCAAGAAATTACAGCAAAGCTGCCCGTCTGCTCTGTTCCGGTGCTGGGCGAAGGGCATTTCCGCCAGCTTTCCCAGGTGCTTGGGTATCTGGGGGATTCCCGCTTCATCACGCCCTCTCACATCAGCCGCCTCCGCGAAGCAGCCCTGCAGGATCATCTGGATCCGGATAGAATCTGCCGCGAAACAGACGCCTCCCGCTCCATGGAAGGGCTCTATCTGAAGATTGAAGAAGGGGGCGAAGTGGCCTTTCGGGTCAAGTATGTGCGCGGCGATTTCCTGCAAACCGTGGAGCAATCCGCCAGCCACTGGCTGGAACGCCCCATTCTTCCCAACATCCTCTCCCGGGATATCAGCGAGTTATTTCTCCCCTGATCCATTTTTCTGCACATGGAGGCGACAAGCATGGCCGGTTTTGCCGATCTGATGGGATATTTGCCCTGCAAGGCGTCCTATTGCTTTGATTGGCAGGGGCTGCAGCAATCCCTTCTTGCCCCTATGATCGAAAAAATGAAGCAGACGCCGCAAAACCCTGCCTGGCACGGCGAAGGCGATGTATGGACCCATACAAAGATGGTCTGCGAAGCCCTGACGGCGCTTCCTTCCTACCGGTCCCTTCCTCCCAGGCAGCAGCAGGAGCTTGCGCTGGCGGCGCTATTACACGACGTCGGAAAGATCCGCGTCACCCGTATGGAGGATGGCGCACTCTGTTCCCCCGGGCACGCAGCAGAGGGAGCGCAGACAGCCCGCAGCCTCCTTTGGCGGGATTATCTGCTATCCGGTGATCCCGGCCCCCAGCGTTTTCGCGAGACAGTTTGCCAATTGATCCGCTATCACACCTATCCGCTTCATCTGATCAAAGGAGAGGACGCCGAACACCGGATCCGAAAGCTGGCTGAAAACGGCAGCCTGACGCCGGATTTTTCCCTTCATCTTCTCTGCATTCTGGCGGAAGCAGACGTAAGAGGCAGAATATGCAGCGATCAGAATACGCTGCTTGAATCGGTTCAGCTCAGCCGTATGCTTGCCGAAGATGCGCAATGCCTTGACGGCCCCTTTCCTTTTCCTTCCGCGGTTACCCGGCACGCATACCTTTCCGGAAAGAATATCTGGCCCTATCAGCCGCTATACGATGAATCCTGGGGCGAAGTTATCCTGTTGTGCGGCCTGCCCGGCACCGGAAAAGATACCTGGATCCGAAATACCTGCCCCCATCTTCCCATGGTTTCCATGGATGATCTGCGAAGAGAAATGAGGATCCTCCCCACCGATGAGCAAGGGATCGTTGTCCAGGCTGCCCGGGAACGGGCCCGGGAATACCTTCGGAAAAAGCAGTCCTTTATCTGGAATGCCACTTCCCTCACCCCTTCCCTGCGCCATAAAAGCATCCGGCTTTTCGAGGAATACGGCGCATCCGTGCGCATCGTCTATCTTGAAACGGAATGGACGGAAAATCTGATCCGCAATCAAAACCGGATGCACTGCGTTCCGGAAGCGGTGATTGGCAGGATGCTGGATAAACTCGTTCCTCCGGAAGCCCATGAAGCCCGCAGCGTCCAATGGATCTGCACATAAAAATGCGGCAGCCGGCTTGATAGTGCGCCTGGATGCCGATCCTTTTCATCCCTTATCTGATCAAACCATACGGAGGACAGGAGCAAATGCTGTTTGATACGAAGCGGTTAATCCTTCGCAGGATTACTCAGGAGGATTATGAAAGCTGGCGCCAAATTCTATCCGATCCGGAAACCATGCGTTATTATCCCGCCCCTTTCGATCAGGCAGGGGTGCAGCGCTGGATCGATTGGACGATGGATCACTACGCCCGGTACGGCTTCGGCCTGTGGGCAGTGATCCTGAAAAAAACCGGGGAATTCATCGGCGATTGCGGCATCACCATGCAAAATATCCATGGGCAAATGCTGCCGGAAATCGGCTATCATATCCATAAAAACCATTGGCGAAAAGGCTATGCTTCCGAAGCCGCCCGGGCCTGTAGGGATTACGCCTTTGATACCCTGCATTTTTCCGCCGTTTATTCCTACATGACCAGCGAAAACGTCCCCTCCTACGGCGTGGCGATGAAGATCGGCATGCAACTCGTGGAAGAATATCGGGACGAGGCCCACGGTCTCACCCGGGTATACCGCATCACCCGGGAGGAATGGGAAAACTGCTTGACCAGCCCTTCTTCGGATCAGATCCCGCGCATAAAGCATATGGAATCAATCCTGGACGAAAGCCGGAAAGCGATAGATGAATTGATGGCCGCCCTGGAAAAATACCGGCAGATGCGCCCCCGTCTTTCCCAGCTGGACGCATATTATTGCTCCCCGCAGTGGATGCAGGATTATCAGGATGACTGCGACGGGCGCATCCCTGCCGATCTGAAGCGAGGTGTGCTTTCCCAGGATGGGGTGTATGATCTGCTGGATAGGCAGCGCCAAGTGCAGGAAACCATGCGGGAATGCCTGAACAAGCAGACGGCAAAAAATCCACCTGTATGATTACAGGCCAGATAAGCCATTGCAAAAGAATCCGGTTGCATATATTATATAAGTTGAATGACATCATGAATACTGCCCGGAAGCCATGGATAAGGAAAGGATGATTGCCATGAAATACGGTTTTTTTGACGATCGGAACAAGGAATACGTCATTTCCACCCCTTTCACGCCCCTGCCCTGGATCAATTATCTGGGCAATGAGCAGTTCTTCGGCCTCATCAGCAATACCGGCGGCGGTTATTGCTTCTATCGGGACGCCAAGCTGATGCGTCTGCTTCGCTACCGCTATAACAATATTCCTGCCGATATCGGCGGTCGTTTCTACTACATCAAAGAGCAGAACAAGCCCGCTTGGAGCCCTGCCTATCATCCCTGCGATGTGGAGCTGGATAGCTACCGCTGCCGTCACGGCCTGGGCTATACCGTTTTTGAAAGCAGCAAGGACGCCCTTTCCGTCGCCCTCACCTGCTTTGTGCCTATGGGGGAAAACTGCGAAGTACATAAGCTGACGCTGAAAAATGAAAGCGTCGATGAAAAGAATATCCGCCTCACCGGCGCCGTGGAATGGTGCCTATGGAACACAGTAGATGACAGCACCAATTTCCAGCGCAATCTGAACATCGCTGAAGTGGAAGTGGAAGGCAGCACCATCTATCACAAAACCGAATATCGGGAACGGCGCAATCATTATGCCTATTACGGGGTGAACGCCCCCATCTGCGGCTATGATACTAGAAGAGATTCCTTCCTGGGCCCCATGGGGGATTGGCGCAATCCCCAAGCCATCCGGGAAGCATCCCCCAAGAACAGCCAGGCCCACAGCTGGTCCCCCATTGCGGCGCTAAATGTGGATGTGCTGCTGGCCCCAGGCGAAGAAAAAACCTATGTCTTTGTGCTGGGCTATGGGGAGAATCCCCGGGATCAGAAATTCATCGCCCCCGGCGTTATCCGCAAGGATGGTGCCCATGCCACCCTCGCCCGCTTTGTCGACGCTGCACGGGTGGATGACGCCCTTGCGGAACTGGCCCGCTACTGGGAAGAGCTGCTGGGCATTTATCAAGTGGAAAGCCCTGATGAAAACGTCAACCGCATGGTAAACATCTGGAATCAGTACCAGTGCATGGTTACCTTCAATATGAGCCGCTCCGCCAGCTATTTTGAATCCGGCACCGGCCGGGGCATGGGCTTCCGGGACAGCTGCCAGGATCTTTTGGGTTTCGTGCACATGATTCCGGAGCGGGCACGGGAGCGCATTATCGATATCGCCTCCATCCAGTGGGAAAGCGGCGCCTCCTATCATCAGTATCAGCCGCTGACCAAGCGGGGCAACAGCGATATCGGCTCCGGCTTCAATGATGATCCGCTGTGGCTGGTGGCCTGCACCTATGCCTATATCGCCGAAACCGGCGATACCACCATCCTGGATCACCCCACCCCCTTTGATAATGTGCCCGGCAGTGAAAAGCCCCTGATGGAGCATCTGCGCCGCAGCGTTAACTATACCCTGAATAATCTGGGGCCCCATGGCCTACCTCTCATCGGTCGGGCGGACTGGAATGACTGCCTGAATCTCAATTGTTTCTCCCGTGAGCCCGGCGAAAGCTTCCAGACCAGCGGGCCCAGCGAAGGCCCGGTGGCGGAGAGCGTATTCATCGCCGGCATGTTCGTCAAATATGCCCGGCAGTATGCTCAGCTTTGCCGTCTCATCGGCCTGAATGAGGAAGCCGATCAGATGCTTGCCGCCGCCGATCAAATGGAAGAAACCATCCTGCTTCATGGCTGGGATGGGGAATGGTTCCTGCGCGCCTATGACGCCTACGGCCGGAAAATCGGCAGTAAGGAATGCGAAGAAGGCAAGATTTTTATCGAGCCCCAGGGCTTCTGTGTCATGGCCGGCGTAGGCGTGAAAGACGGCCAGGCACGCAAGGCGTTGGATTCGGTACGCAAACATCTGCTGGGCCAGTACGGCGTAGAATTGCTCACCCCCTGCTACACCGTCTATCACGAAGAACTGGGTGAAATCACCAGCTATCCCCCCGGATACAAGGAAAACGGCTCTATCTTCTGCCACAATAATCCCTGGGTCAGCATTGCAGAAGCGGAACTGGGCAACGGGGACAACGCATTCGATCTATTCCGGCGCATCTGCCCCGCCTATCAGGAGGAAATCAGCGATATCCGCCGGTGCGAACCCTATTGCTACGCCCAGACGGTAGCCTCCCGTCCCTCCTACAACGAAGGGGAAGCCAAGAACAGCTGGCTCACCGGCACCGCCGCCTGGACCTTCGTCAACATTTCCCAATATATCTTGGGCATTCAGCCCACCCTGAACGGCCTGTCCGTCAAGCCCTGCCTGCCCTCTCACATGGACGGCTTCACCGCCCTGAGGAAATACCGGGGTACGGAATACCGCATCACCGTCCGCCGCACCGGTAAAAATGTCATGAAGGTGGATGGCGTACCGGTGGAGGGCAACGTGGTGCCCATGGCTGAGAATAAAAAATGCTGTCAGGTGGAAATCGAAATCGCCTGATAACACGCTTGTTTTAAATCATTTCAAATCATTAAAAATTGCTCTTCCGGCAAGCCGGGAGAGCAATTCTTTATTTCAGTTGAAGCACTTGCATCATATCATTCAGATGCTGAAAGCGGTAATCCGCCGGGTAATCGGCATAATAGTTTTCCGGATCAAACAGCACGCCCGCCATCCCCGCATTCCTTCCGGCATCCACGTCAATGCCCCGATCTCCCACCATAACACACTGCCGGGGATCCAGCCCATGCTTTTCCACCAAATAATTCAGGGCGTCCGGAGCGGGCTTGGGTGAAAATCCATGGAGGCTGGTAATGAAATCGGTGAATAATTCCGTCAGTCCATCCCTGTCCAGATAGGCAAAAGCGGTATCATTCCGGTGGGTGTAGAGAAAGTTTCTTCCGCCCATTGCTTTCACCGCCGTCAGAATTTCCCGGGCGCCGGGATAGAGCAGCACCTCATCCATACTTTCATCCTCCGCCATGGCGTGATAGGTATCCAGAAAAAGCTGATAATCAACGCCCCTGGGCTTCAGATATCTTTCCCACATGGTTCCGAAAGACCGCTTAAGCAAAGGGTAGAGGGCCTCGAAGGACGCCTCTACCCCAAATGTACGGATGGTTTTCTGCACTGCCCGGGTGACGCGGCCATATGTATCATACAGCGTGCCGTCAAAATCCCAGAAGTAGCAGGTATAGATCACTTTGCTTCCTCCGCAGGCAGTTCACTGGTGCAGTGATGGCAGCGGGTGGCCTTCTTATCCACAGGCTGGCAGCAGAAGGGGCACAGCCGGGGAGCAGGAGCAGGTGCGGGCGCGGACGTTTCCTTCTTGTGCAGCTTGGTTACCAGCTTCACAAAGAAGAAAATGCAAATCGCGATCAACAAGAAATCAATCACCGTCTGAATAAAAGTGCCGTAGTTGAGGGTAGCGATGCCCGCTTCCTTGGCGGCTTCCAAGGTGGTGGGGGTAACGCCATCCGCAGTTTTGCCCAGCGCCACAAACATTTCCGATGTATCCAGCCCGCCGGTGAGCAGGGAGAGAACCGGCATGAACAGATCGTTAACCACAGAGGTGACAATCTTGCTGAACGCGCCGCCCACCATGACACCAACGGCCATATCAATCACATTGCCCTTGAGCGCAAACTTTTTGAATTCACCCAGCAACTTTTTCATGAGTACCCCTTCTTTCCTTATTCTTTTGATTATGGGTTTATTATAGCACGGCTTTTCTCCCCACGCAAGAATACAGGGAAAAAAAGTCTGCTTTCCCCGCGGTTATTCTTCCGTCAGATTCAGATTGGGCATAAACTCCCCGGGCAGATACAGGGCGCCTGCAAAGGTCTCCGGCTGGCTGCCCATGATATAGAAGCCAATTTTCTTCACGCCGGGCAGCTCCGACAGGGTATTGACCACAGCGTATACCATCCGCTTTTCTTCCTGGGCATCCATGCCCTGGGAGAGGGACAGCAGCTTTTCGGAGAAATTCAGCCGCATCACGCCCTGGGAAAAATCCACACCCAGCAGATCCGCGTCCCTTAGTCCCTCCGGCAAAACGCCCTTCAATCCCGTTTCGCTGTCAAAAGGCTGCGGCCCCAGCATTAATTGCTCTATCAGCGCCCGGGGATTGACGGCAGAATAGTAAGGCACCGGCCGCTGCACCGGCGTCAACTTACCCGCATCATTGGCAAAATACAGGGTGCAGGAGGTGAGCAGGAAGGGAACCAAATGCCTTCGTTGCATCAGCCCTTCCGCGAACTGGATGGTTTCCCCCACCCCCGTATAGGTGCCCGAAGGGGACAGACTGACGATCTTTTCCCGGCCGATATTGATTTCCACCCCGTCCAGCCCTGGCAGGAATGTGGTCATGGTGCAGACGATAGCGGATACCATCACCGACCGGGTAATGCCTGCCTCCAGGAGGGCGCCATTCAGATCCTCATTGAAATGCAGGGAAAGCCGCCGCATGCCCCCCGTTTCCTTCAGTACCGGTTCATCCACCAGATAGGCGGGCAATTCCGGGCACCGGGGCACATAGGTCAGGGTTTCTGCACCAGTGGCAAGGGCCGCCAGCAAGGTTTTTGCCATAGCATGAGCACTGATTTCATCAAAGGCAATGGCCCGAGCCTCGCACAGGATGCCCTTGCCTGCAGGGGCAGGATAATACAGGGCGGCGGCAATGGAGCGGCGGGTTGCGGAAATGGGAGCGGAGGCCCGGGCCCACAGCGTACTGAGGGATTCCCGGGTATTCACCTGGAAGCATCCTGCCGGCAATGTACCGGCCACATCCAGCCCCGGCTGCACCCCCGCAATCAATACATTCACATACTGTACTTGGCCGAACTGGCCCAGGGTATTGGCCAAGGCCTGGCCCAGGGTGAATAATTCCTCATGGGAAAGCCGCAGGGCAGAGGCCGCCAGATTGACCGTGGCCACCTGGCCCGATACCTCTACAGGATCGGTATCCGAAAGCCGGATTTCAATATCCCCTCCCACCGGGCGGGCGTTTTCCGTGCCGGGATGGGTAAAAAGCAGTTGGCACAGGATCTGCGCCTGGTGACGTGCGGTGGAAAACACCGCTGTGGACGGCACGGCAATCAGCCGAGTGCCATCCAGGGAGGGCAGATACAGCAGCACCGATTGATTATAATTCTGGTTCACATCGTTATTCAATGTAATATCCGCCAGGGCCACCGGCGGAAGCGTCACCTGGGGCGCGGGCGCAGTTTGGGGCTGCGCCGCACAGCCGGTCAACAGCAGGCAGACTATCAACAGACAGCCCAGCCGCACAAGGGGGCCTTTTTCCATACAGGGCACCTCAATCATGATTCATCATTGCATCCAAGCGGGCATAATCCATTTTCCACAGGCCGCCCTCCCGGATCAGCAGAATGGGATAACCTGCCAGTTCCGTATCCATTCCCTCCCCCTGCAGATACATCCGGGCGGTAACCACGGCCCTTTGGCCGTCCGCACTCACAGTACCGGCTTCCAGGGAAAAGCCGGTGAGGGCGCGGGCAGCATCAAAGGCCTGATAGGCCTCCTGTCCACTGGGACGGCCCTGGGCAGAGGCAAGGCCGTAGAGCGTTTCCCAATCCCGGGACAGCCATGCCTCCAGCAGCATTTTGGCGGCGTTATGGGGGGTGAGCAGATGCTCCTCCCTGCGGCCCAGGAAGGTAAGCAGGGCATCATCATCCGTGCAGGTCAGATAGCCCGCATGCAGTCGCATGGATGTGGTCTTCACATTTTCCCGATACACCAGCACCTGGATGCGGGTGCACATTCCCGCTTCCGTCAGGGTAGCAGTGAGAGCATCCATGCATAACTGCCGACGAAGGGGCGCCTCAATTCTCCATTCATCCCCGGTCAGATCCTTGGGCTCATCCGGGTACCTGGAAAGCAGTGCCTCATTGAAGGTGATAAACAGGGTATCGCCCTGCGTGGTGACGGAAATCACCTCCGTCTCCGGCGGGAACAGGGGGGACAGGGCAGATTGTGTGGCGGAAGGACCGGCGATCAGCGCCTTTACCAGCGCCTTTTCCGGAGATTCGTTTCTTTCCACTTGAATCTGCCGCTGTTCCGGGGCCAGATAAGGGCTGGCGCCGTAGCGAAAATAAAGGGCCGCCGACAGGATATCGGGATTCTGCTGATGGGTATCGGCACTGAGCAACGGCGTATCCCCTTTGTTTTCCCGGATCAGGGTATCCGGCGGCGACGCCATACAACCGGTGAGCACCAGCATCGCCATCAATAGCAACGCAATTCGAAAATGCTTCATTTGGGATTAGGCTCCCCTCCGATGCACCAGGACTGCAGTTTATTGACCGTCCGCTCCAGGGCGTCCTTGCTGTCACCCCAGGGCTTATCTGCATTGCGGTAGTCAAATTTCAATGTGAAGCCCTCCAGATCCCCTTCCATCTTGGTCAGGCTCTTTTCAACGGCAGCGCAAAGATCGTTGACAAAATCGGAAAGCACATTGCCGGAAAGGGCTTCGGCCGCCATTTCAAGCAGCAGCGCCATATCCGGCAGACATACCCCTTTGGAGGCAGCAAAGGCCTTCCGGAAGGAGGAATCGGTTTTGTACAAATGCAAAAGGGTATAGGCGTAACGGCGAGTATTTTCCTCGATGCTGTCACAGAGAATGCACTGCTCCGAAAGTTCCCGGATTTCCCGGGCCGTTTTGGCCAGATCGCTGCGTGCCTCCCCCTTGCCCATCATCCGCTTGAGAGCGGGGGTATCGGCACTGCGTCGGCCAGCGCTTTTGGCGCCTTTGAGCACCGGCGTCAACTTTTTGATGGTTTCCTTCATATGGGTGTGCATCATCAGCGCATGACCCAAACGATTCTTCTGGGCATAGAGCAGCACCTGATGCCGGGGACAGAATCCTTTTTCGTTCACCCGGATGCGGGTATCCGGCTCCATCACCGACGCCCCCAGGAATCGATCCACATCAATCAGTTCATTGCGCCGCCGCAGGGCGCACAGGGGGCATTCTCCTTCCAGTTTTACCGCATCCCATACGGGAATGGTATCGATATGATAATGCAAAATACCTGTCTCCTTTCTGCAAGAAAAAAGCCTCGAGGGTATACTGACAGTATATCACATCAAGGCTTTTTCGTCATCAATAATTTCGGTATTTCCTCGGCCGATGCCAGGGATTTTTCTGTATTCCATCCCTTATTTATGCAGCCCCATCGCCCGCAGGGTATCAAGCGAAACGCGGGGATCATTGCCGGTAATGTTGTCGCAGCCGAAGGATACGCATTTTTTCACGTTTTCCTCCGTATCGGCAGTAAACAGCCAGCAGAGAATGCCCTTCTCCCTGGCCATAGCCACATCGGCAGCAATAAGGGCGTCGGTGGAGTCCCGGGCAGCAATGGGAATACCCATGCCGAACATGCAGTCATAGGTGTCCTCAGTAAAGTTATCCATATACCGGCCGGGGAAACCCTGACAGCGCATATGGGGATGGGCTAGTTTGGTATAGCGGATGATTTCCGCATCGAAGCAGGCGATAACACACCGTTCCTCAATGCCGAATTCATGAAGCATAGCCACCGTTTGATCCACGGTTTCATGTTCCATATCCTTAATTTCCACATTGAAAAGCAGGGTATCGGAAAGAGATACCGCCAGGGAAAGCACCTCCCGCAGGGTGGGGATTTGTACCCCCCGGAACTGATCGGGGAATTTATAGCTGAAATCAAAGGTTTTCAGTTCCGCCAGGGTGTAATCCCGGGTGCGGCCCTGATGATCGGAGGTACGGTCGATGGTATTATCGTGGATCACCACCAGTTCCCCATCCCGGGTAACATTCACGTCAAATTCAATCAGGTCCACCCCTGCCCGGATAGCCGCCTCGAAGGAAGGCAGAGTGTTTTCCGGATAATACATGGAAATGCCCCGATGCCCCAACACGGGGATATGATGTTCATTGGCATACCAAAGCTGGGCAATATTCATATTTTTTCTCCCTTCACGCCGTCCCTCCTCTGCAGGGACAACCTTTCCCGCATATTATAGCATATTCCGCTTCCTCATAAAAGGGGATTCGCAGGCATTTTTCTGCGGTTTATGGGAATGTAGGCATGTAAGACACCCGCGCCGCATACAATGCTGCGAAAGGCGGTGGCGGCATGCGGGCAGGAAAGCTGAAAACCAGACGGTATAAAACCCGGGGCAGGGGGCGGAAATGGCTGCTGTTTCTTTTGCTGCTGGCCGCCCTAGCGGGCGCCCTTATTTATCTGCAGGGCCAGGGCAAACTGACGCTTCCCATTCCCATGGCGCCGGCCCCTACCCTCACCCCCGATGAGGCTCGGCAAGAGGAGCGCACCATCACCCTGCCGGAGCAGAGCTGGTACGCCCTGCAGTTGGGGGCGTTCGCCCAGCTGCCCTCTGCCCAGTCCTTGGCCAATCACTATGAAGGCCGAGGGGCGGCAAGCTTCATTTACAGCACGGACACCCATCGGGTGCTGGCCGCCGCTTATCCCACCCGGGCAGACGCCCAGGCGGTAATCAATCAGCTGCAATCCCAGCACCAGGTGGACGCCTATTTGTTTCAGATCACCAGTCCTCAGTTAACGGTGCACATCACCGGTCAGCGCGCCCAATTAACGGCGCTGTCCGATGGGCTGGACGCCCTGTATCAATCCGCTCAGCATTTCAGCAATCTTTCCCAGGCACTGGATCAGCGTACCCTGACCGGCGAGGAAGTGCGCCAGGCCCTGCGCTCCCGGCAGGAAACCCTGTCTTCCCTGGCCCAGCGGCTGCGCATCCTGTTCGGGCCCACGCCCCATGCCGCCGTGGCCTCCCTAATCGCCATTCTTGACGAAGCCATTCCTGCCCTGCAGCAGGCCCTGGACGCAGGAAACGATACAAGGCTTGGCGGCCGGGTGAAATACTGCCATCTGCTGTGCATCATCCGCCTGGCAGAATATGCGCAAAAGCTGGAGGGCACATAAAACAAGCAAAAACCCCGGCCCTTTCCTGATGGAAAGAACCGGGGCGCTTCATCAATAAGCGTCGGGACGAGCCGGGGGATTGCATTCAGGGCAAGGCGTCAGATGCTTGAACTGCTGGCTGTTGAGCAGACTGTAATCAAATTCCTTCAGCGGCCAGTAATTGGTACTGACCACGGGGCAGATACGATTGACGTGATAATATTTACCATTGGCCATGGAATTATAATAGAGCACAATCCGGTTTGCTTCTGCTTGGGGATCGGGGGTGGCAGTGGGCACCACGGTGGAACTCAGGATGGGCTGATTTTTCCGTGCTTCCTCCGCCGCCTCATCGATGGGCGTGCCCTTCAAGGATTGGGGATCCACATACCAGTTGTTATTCACCTTAAACATCAGTACCCGAAGGCGATTGAGCGTCATAGGCGTTCCGTTATTGGGGTCCAGCATCACTTTCATGGTCAGCGTTCGGGCAGAATCCCCATCGCTGCCGGAAATTTCTTCAATTTCGTAAGCCTCCGGCCGACTGCCGCTGAGCAGCTGGAATAGTTCTCTTTCCGGATCCTGATATTGGGCAGTCCAGGAAGGGGTGCACAGAAGCAGCATATCCGGAATGGAGCTATTGGCCCAATAATCCAGGAATTGCTCCATCCGCATCTGGGCCTGGGATACGGGAACGGGGGTTTTCTCCAGCTGAGGAATGGCAGTGCCGTAATACTGGCTCAAAATCTGGGAAGCGTCGCCGCCGCCAAAGAGGGCGTCCTGCTGACGTACGTTATCGGATGTAAGCTGGACTTCGGGGGCTTGGCTGCCCATAAGCAGCGCCAGACCGATCACCACCGCCAGGG
>SVGR01000046.1 GCA_015056265.1 Clostridiales bacterium | reverse complement strand
AGGAAGGAAAAATAACCATGAAAATGGTTGATGCTGACAGCCTTGGCAATTTTCCTTATGGCGGGCTGCGCCGCAGCGGAAGTGCAGGCTTTTCCCGTGCCGGAGGGAACCCCCAGCGTAGAGGTCATGTTTGAAGTGACGGCCAATGGCCAGCCTGTGGGCGTATATTCGGATTACAACCTTCGGTATTATGAAGTGGGCATGGGATACTTCAATTTTGATCCGGGGGAGACGGTGGAGGTAAAGATAAAGCCATCCTTTGGCTTCCGCACGGTGAAGATTCTGCCCGAATCCCTTGCCCCGGAGTTTACAGTGAAGGATGGGGTGATCACTTTCCGGATGGATCGACCGGGGGATGACCTGAGTCTGGTGTTCAACAACAAATACCAGGCCTATGCGTTCCATCTGATTACCAACCCCATTGATCATGACGAAGAAATCAAAAATGCGCCCAATACCATGTATTTTGGGCCGGGATACCATGATTTCACCCATACGGAATTGGTGGTGCCATCCAATACCACATTGTATGTGGACGCCGGAGCGGTCATCAACGGGCCGGTGGTGGTGCGGAATGCCAGAAATGTGGATGTCTGCGGCACCGGGTTGATCATGATGTCCGAGGAAAATGCGATCGATCCGGTGTATGGCAATATTGCCCTGTGCCTGAACCATGCGGAGAATGTGACGGTGCGGGATGTGATCGTCCGCAAGCACAGACGGGCTGGATGGACCACCCACATCTATTTTTCCTCCAATGTGTTGATGGAAAACTATCATGTGGTCAGCACTCATTCTGCATCCACGGACGCCATGAATATTTCCAACAGCCAGAATATTGAAGTGCGGAATTGCTTCCTGCGGGCCTGCGATGATACCGTGTCCATCAAGGGACTGGGGCAGAGCGAAACCCCGGCCGGATCGCCGCCCAACGAAAATATCCACATTTCCGGCTGTCAATTATGGAATGACTGCAACAATGCCATGGTGGTGGGGGAAGAGAGCTTCGCCGCCTATTATGACAATATCTCCTTCCGGGATATGGACGTGATTTTCTCCTATGACGATCCCGGATATCATGAAAAGCTGGAGGAGCGATCGGTGATGTCCATCGTGGCCCTCCATGGCACGCAAATCCGCAATATCCTGTGGGAGGATATCCGGGTGAACGACTGCCAGCGGCTGGTGTGCTTCCGATTCCTGGATAATTTCTGGTTCGGCACCATCCAAGGGGATCAATCCTTCCCCGGCAGCATCCGGAATGTTACCCTGCGCAATATCCAAAGCAACAGCCAAAATGACAGCGCCATCTGCAATCAGATCCTGATGCTGGGCTGGGCGGCGGATAAACCCATCGTGGGGGTAACATTTGAAAATATTGTGATCAATGGCGAAAAACTGCAAAATACCCGCAGTCCCTATCTGATTAAGAATCAATACGTGCACCATCTTCAATTCAAATAATATATATTTTGGAAAACAGGGGGAAAAGAAGCGTGATTAAGGAAAGCATCAATCTGGGCAGTATTACGGCAATGATTTGTGAAAAACAGCAGCGGGCGTCCCTGACGTTGGTTCCTGCCGGCATGGAAAAGGACGTATATCCCAATAAGGCGGCCAGCATTTACGGCATGGCGCAGCTGCATGTGCGGGGGGACGGCCATGAAACCCCTTATGCCCGTGGCCTTAGCATGACCGGATCCAATACCGCGGCTACCATGCGCATGACCGCCTGTGAAAAGACCGAAAACGGCGTGGTTATCACCCTGAAGGGTGCCCACGGCCTGACCTATATGCAGACCCTGACCCAGGCCGGCCGTGCTATTCTGTGCTGCTCTAAGGTAAAAAATGATGGGGATCAGCCGGTGACATTGGATCAGGTGGCATCCTTCTGCCTGGCGGGCATGACGCCCTTTGAAGAAGGCCTGACCCCCGATTGCCTGGTGCTGCACCGCTTCACCTCTTTCTGGAGTGCTGAAGGCCGTCATCAGAGCCAGACCATTGAAGAATTGAACCTGGAAACCTCCTGGTCCAAATGGGCCATCAAAAATGTGCGCATCGGCCAGGGCGGCACCCTGCCCGTCCGCGGTTGGTTCCCGGTGATGGCGCTGGAGGATACCCGCCGCAATGTTACCTGGGCGGTGAATCTGGGCTGGGCTGGTGCTTGGAATATGGAACTGTTCCGCCAGAAGGAAGATCTGGTGCTCACCGGCGGCCTGACCAATTTTGATGACGGCCATTTCCGCAAAACCCTGGCCCCTGGGGAGGAAATGATCCTGCCCGAAGCGGGCATGACCGTGGTAAAGGGCGGCATGGAAGAGGCATGTGAAGCGCTGCTGGATGTGCAGGCCGCCAAGCTGAATCCCCGGAACGAAACGGAACGAACGCTGAATCCCATGTACAATGAATATTGTGATACCTGGGGCAAGCCTACCAAGGATACCGTCCGGGCGGAGCTGGAGGCCATCAAGGACATGGGTCTGAGCTATTTTGTCATTGACGCCGGTTGGTTCGGCGAGGAAAAGCAGGAGTGGGGCAAGTGTACCGGCGACTGGACGGTGCGCAAGGCTGCTTTCCCGGAAGGACTGAAGATTATTTCCGATGAGATCCGGGCCGCCGGCATGATTCCCGGCCTGTGGTTTGAAGCAGAAGTGGCCGCCATCGAAAGCAAGATCCTCTACGAGCATCCTGAAATGTTTGTAAAGGACGACGGGAAAATCATCATCGAAACAGACCGCGCCTTCCTGAATCTGACCCAGGAGGACGCCCAGGCCTACCTGAAAGAAAGAATCATCGATTTCCTGCGGGATAACGGCTTTGGATACATCAAGGTGGACTATAACAACACCTACGGCTTGGGTTTTGACGGCTTTGAATCCCTGGGAGAATCCCAGCGGCAGTGCGTGCTGGGCACCCATCGCTTCTTTGATGCCATGCGCAAGGAATTGCCGGAACTGGTGATTGAAAACTGCTCCTCCGGCGGCCATCGGTTGGAAATGAGCATGATGCAGCGATCCGATATGGCGTCCTTCTCCGATGCCCATGAATGCGCGGATATTCCCCTGATTGCAGCGGATCTGCACCGGCTGATTCTGCCCCGGCAGAGCCAAATTTGGTCCGTTATCCGCAAGGACGACAGCCTGCGGCGGATCATCTGGTCCCAGAGCGCGACGCTGCTGGGTCGTATGTGTGTTTCCGGTCCGGTGGATAAGCTGAATGCAGAGCAGATGGACGCCGTGCGCCGGGGCGTAGAATTCTACCGTGAGGCGGCCCCCATCATTGCGGAGGGCTCCACCCGGGTATACCGCAAAGACATCACCAATTATGATCATGCCCATGGCTGGCAGGCGGCGGTGCGCTGCGGTGAAAAGGGCATTCTGGTGGTGGCCCATGCCTTTGAGAATAACGGCGGGGAAATGACGCTGGATAATGATTTCCAGGGCTATCGCATTGCTGATGTTTATGCGGATGCGGGCTGCGGCGCACAGCTGGAAGGCGGCCGGCTCACCATGAAGGTGAACGGAGATTATTGCGGTATGGGCATTCTGCTGGTGAAGGAATAATCAAAGAATAAAGGAAGCAGATAAGAGAAACCGGAGGACATAAAGATGAAAAGGGCGATTTCGCTATTCGTGCTGCTTGTCCTGATCATGGGCTTGACGGGCTGCGCTGCCAACGGCGCCCAGGATGAGGTACGGGTGGATTTTGCCAATCATACGGGCACCCCTTTGCTCAAGCGGCAGAATATCTTTTCCCCCGCGCATTCCTTTATGAATAGCTACGCTTCGGAATTTGTCACCCAGGGGAAGCTGCTGGTTGATTTGCGTGCCGAAAGCCAGCGGATGGACCTGTTCATGGGAGGCGGTGGAATCGGCAATACCCTGGGAACGGGCACCCCGGATAAGCTTGGTTATAACTACATGGCCCTGGATATGACCATGAAGCAATTCTATAAGAATGGCGTTCTGCCGTATCTGGGATATTTTGCCACCCCATCCGGCTTGTTTGATCCGGACGCCCCGGGCGTTTATTGGAAGCATCCGCCGGTGAGCATGGAAGGCTGGCAGGAAGTATGCAAAAACATCGCAGCGCATTATGTGGAAAAGGGATGGCCTATCGCTGCCCATGAAATCTGGAATGAGCCGGACTGGGGTACCGCCTTTTATGACGGTACCTGGGAAGAATACCTGGAAATCTATAAGTTCGGCGCTTTGGGCGTGCGCAGCGGCAACCCCTATGCTATGGTAGGCGGTCTGTCCCTGGCTACCTTCACCAACTACATGAAGAACGGCAATGTGGATCAGTTCCTCACCTATGTGAAGGAAAATGATCTGCCCCTGGATTTCATTTCCTATCACTGCTATGTGCCTGCCAATTACAAGCCCTATACCGTGGAGGCCAATACCTCCCTGGCCAAATACGGGGATGCTTTTAATACCACAGGGCTGCACCTGAATGAATTCCATATTTCCATGTCGGCCGGCACGACTGCTACAGAAAAGGCGGTGGCCCCAATGATGGACGCCATTTCCTATTTTGTGGAAACCCCCACCATCACTTCCGTCAACTGGGCGTGCTTCCGGGCCACGCCTGCGGAACAATCCATTGAATTGATCAACAGCCGCACCGGCAAGCGGTATGCTGCGTACCATGTGCTGGATCTGTATAACGAAATGCCGGTGGATCGTGTATTCCTGGATGCAGGAAAAAATCTGAACGGATTTGCCTCCATCGAAGGAGGAGAGGCCGCTGTGCTGCTGTACAATCGCACCGCCGGGTCCCAGGATTTCACCCTGAAGCTTGAAAACCTGTCCTATGGCAGCTGTGATATTAAGGTATACGCCATTGATAAGCAGCACAGCAACTATGGCCGGATCAAATCAGGCAGCGATGAGCTTTCCGTTATTTACGAAGCTGAAGCTGTCAATCCCAACGACTGGACGTATAAAGGAAAAGTGTCGCAGAACGGCCTTGTGTATGTGGATATCCGCAAGACGGGCGCCGATACCGCAGAAGAAATGGTCACCGCTCTGGTAAACGATCAGGTGGTGAACGGCGGCGTGGCCAGGGTGCTGCGGCGGGATTATTATTTCGAAGACCGTAATACCACCGCTTTTTCCGAATTCGATTTGGGTTCCTTCACTGCATGGGTGGGCATGGGCAACGCCAAGGGCGGCCTTTCCAAGGGATCAGTGGTGATGGATAACCTGCCTGAAAAGCTGGTGCTGCGGCCGTCGCTTACCAGGGCATTCAAGGAAGGCGGCGCCGTGTATGTGACGGCTGAATACCTGGATGAAGACGGTAACGTGCTGGAAACCAGATCTTACCTTTCCGGTAATGCTGCCGCCCTGGATCAGCAGGCGGATTGGCAGATCCTTCCCCTGGGCGGTGAATTGATATTGGAAACCCCTGCGGATTTCTCCGGTGCGCTGCGCCTTTCTTACGGCATGGCGGACGCCGGTGAGGATGTTAGCCTGAAAGTACCTGTAGATAAGGAGTGAACGGAACATGAAAAAAACGCTTTCCCTTGTGATGATTCTGGCGATTTTGATTGGCCTCTTTGGGGGCAGCGCCGCAAATGCTGCGCAGGATGAGGTGCGGGTGGATTTTTCCAATCACACGGGCATTCCGCTGCTCAAACGGCAGAATGTATTCTCTCCCTCTCATACCTTTGTGGGCAATTATGCCAGCGAGTTTATTACGCAAGGGCATCTGCTTGCGGATCTTCGATCTGAAAGCCAGCGGGTGGACCTGTTCATGGGCAATGGCGGCGTGGGTAGCGCCCTGGGAACAGGCACTCCCAACAACCTCAACTTTAACTATATGTCTGTTGATTTGACCTTTAAGCAGTTCTATAAGAATGGCGTTCTGCCTTATGTGGTGTATTTCGCCACACCCTCCGGCTTGTTTGATGCCAAGGCACCCAGCGCCATGTGGAAGCATCCGCCGGTGAGCATGGAAGGCTGGCAGGAAGTATGCAAAACCATCGCTGCACATTATGTGGAAAAGGGATGGCCTATCGCTGCCCATGAAATCTGGAATGAGCCGGACTGGGGTACCACCTTTTATGACGGCACCTGGGAAGAATATCTGGAAATCTATAAATTCGGCGCCCTTGGCGTGCGCAGCGGCAATCCCTACGCTACCGTGGGCGGCATGTCTCTGGCCACGTTTACCGATTACATGATCAACGGCAATGTGGATCAGTTCCTCACCTATGTGAAGGAAAATGATCTGCCCCTGGATTTCATTTCCTATCACTGCTATGTACCCACCAACTATAAGCCCTATACCGTGAATGCCAATAATTCTCTGGCCAAATACGGGGATACCTTCAATACCACAGGGCTGCATCTGAACGAATTCCACATCTCTTTGGTGAGCAGCACCACCTCCACTGAAAAGGCGGTGCCCCAAATGATGGATGCTATCTCCTATTTTGTGGAAACCCCCACCATTACCTCCGTCAACTGGGCATGCTTCCGCTCCACGGCGGTGGAAGAATCCATTGAATTTATCAACAGCCGCACCGGCAAGCGGTATGCTGCGTACCATGTGCTGGATCTGTATAACGAAATGCCCATTGACCGGGTGTACCTGAACCCGGGCAAGACGCTGCGCGGATTTGCCTCCATCGAAGGGGGAGAGGCCGCGGTGATGCTGTACAATCGCAATTTCAAGGCCCAGGATTTTGCTTTGAAGCTGGAAAACCTGCCTTATGCAACTTGTGACATCAAGGTGTATGCTATCGACCAGAATCACAGCAACTTTGGCCTGACCAAGACCGGAAGCGACGAGCTTTCCGTGATTTACGAGGCCGCTGCCGTCAATCCCAACGAATGGGTCTATGAGGGAAGCGTACCCCGGAATGGCCTTGTGTATGTGGATATCCGTGAGACGGGCGCCGATACCGCAGAAGAAGCGGTGACCGCTCTGGTAAACGATCAGGTAGTGAATGGCGGCGTGGCCCGGGTGCTGCGGAAGGAATACTATTTTGAGAACCGCAATACCACGGCTTTCTCCGAATTTGATTTGGGATCCTTCACCGCTTGGGTTGGCATGGGCAGCGCCCGGAACGGCCTTTCCAAGGGCACGGTGATCATGGATAACCTGCCTGAAAAGCTGGTGCTGCGGCCCGCCCTTACCCGGGAAATTCGGGATGTGGGTGCCGTGTATGTGACGGCTGAATACCTGAATGAAGATGGCACCGTGCTGGAAACCAGATCTTACCTTTCCGGCAATGCTGGCGCCCTGGACGAGCAGGCGGATTGGCAGATCCTGCCCCTGGGCAGAGAATTGGTGCTGGAAACACCCGCGGATTTCTCCGGCGCCCTGCGCCTGACTTATGGTATGGCGGACGCCGGTAAGGATGTCACCCTAAAAATGCCTGTAGATAAGGAGTGAAAAGTGTTATGAAAATGCTGCAGATCCCCCCTTTCCCGGAAGGACTTTTTGAGGCCAAGGATCGCATGGGCCATCGCAAGCAGGGCGATGAGCCTCACAAGGCTGCCAAAGAGGCCATGTGCCTCTCCTCCGACTGGAAGCTGTATGCCGATGGGCAGGAAGTGCCCGTTTATGCAGCGCCCATTACCCGCGGCGGTCCCCATTCCTTCGCGCGGGTCAGCTATGAAGGGGATGAGCCCATTCAGTGGCTGGCTGTTCGTGACGGCGGAGCAAAGAAGGTGGAAATCCGGCCCATCAGCTATAACATGACCGGGGAAGTGAGCGAAGAAGGCATTCGCTTTGAAACCAACCGCTGCTGCCATGTGACATTGCTTGTGGATGATGATATTCAGCAGCCCCTGACTGTTTCCGTGGATCCCGTGCGGCCTGAAGTAAAGCCGGAAGATATCAAGGGATTGTATTTCGGCCCCGGTGTGCATTACTTTGATTATTATGATTTTGAGGATGGTGATACCGTCTATCTGGCTGCCGGCGCTGTTGTGGTTGCCAAGCCCCATCCTGAGGATGAAGAACCCATTGCCAGAAATAATTGGGCCGGCAATGATGTATACCGCAATTTCTTCCAGGCCATCGGAAAAAAGAATGTGACCCTGGATGGCCCCGGCGTGCTGGATTTTTCCCTGCTCCATTGGCATGAACGCAATCCCGTGATCTTCGGGGAATGCAAGAATGTGCTGGTTCGTGATGTGACGATTGTAAACGTTCCTCATTGGACGATTCATATCACAGGGTCGGAAGAAGCAGAAGTGGATAATGTAAAGCTGTTCGGTTATCGCGAAAACAGCGACGGCATCGATATCACCAGCAGCGAGAATGCCTATGTCCATGATTGCTTTATCCGTACCGGTGACGACGCCGTGGGTGTAAAGGCGCTGTATTATCCGCCCCGCGTCGGCGGAAAAAATATCCTTTGTGAACGCTGCGTCGTATGGAATGATAAGGTACGCTGCTTCGGTATTCCCTGTGAATCCCGCAATGATATCAGCGACGTCACATTCCGTGATTGCGACGTCATCGCCAGCTATGCCAACTGGACCCTTGAACTGGGTTCGCTGGTAGTCTATATCAGTGACCACGGTACCATTAGTAACATAATGTTTGATGATATCCGCATTGATCATGAAGTGCATCTGGCGACCCATGTGATGATCGCCAAGGATTTCTGGTCCAAGGACAAGGATCCTGGCCAGATCCGCAACATTACTTTCCGCAATATCACGGTGCGTCCCAAGATTGGCTCCCGGGTGTCCGGTTACGATGCTGAGCATACGTCGGAAGGCATTCATTACGAAAACTTCTCTGTAAACGGCGTAATGGCGGATTCTTTGGAAAGCGCCGGCGTGCAGGTATGCGATTATACAAAGGATGTTACCGTAACCCGGACATACAAGACTGAAGAGATTCATGTGCGCGATCCCTTCGTGCTGCCGGTAGGAGATCGGTATTATCTTTACGGCACCCGCGGTCAGGAAGCCTGGAACAAGAATTTTGCCGTTGGCTTTGATACCTATGTAAGCGATGATCTGGAAACCTGGACCGGCCCCATTCCCGCCTTCCGTCCGCCGGAAGGATTCTGGTCCAAGGCTGAATACTGGGCTCCTGAAGTACATGAATACAAAGGCGCATATTATATGTTTGCCAGCTTCAGGAGTGAATCCCGCCGCCGCGGTACCCAGATTTTCCGCGCTGAAAAACCGGAAGGCCCCTTCCTGCTCCATAGCGACGGTCCCGTGACCCCTGCTGAATGGGAATGCCTGGATGGCACGCTCTTCGTTGATGAGGACGGTAAGCCCTGGATGGTCTTCTGCCATGAATGGGTGCAGGTGCATGACGGAGAAATGTGCGCAATTCAGCTGACGGATGATCTGAAGGCTCCTGTCGGAGAGCCGATTCTGCTCTTCCATGCTTCAGAACCCGTATGGGCCAAGGATGTTGATTCCGATGCAGTAACCGCCGGTCCTGCTCAGGGAAAGACGGATTATGTAACGGATGGGCCCTTTATGTACCGTACCAAGGGAGGAAAGCTGCTGATGATCTGGTCCAGCTTTGCAAAGACTGGATATGTTCAGGCGGTAGCTTCTTCCGAATCCGGCACTATCGCAGGCCCCTGGAGGCATGAGCCCCTTCTGTTTGAAAAGGATGGCGGACATGGAATGATCTTCCGCACCAAGGAAGGAGATCTGAAACTGATTGTTCATGCGCCCAATAACTGGCCGAATGAACG
This sequence comes from Clostridiales bacterium, assembly GCA_015056265.1. GTDB lineage: Bacteria > Bacillota > Clostridia > Christensenellales > Aristaeellaceae > RUG563. Next base: position 6,138 of record SVGR01000046.1, on the reverse strand, counting down.
GCCGCATCTGATTGATCTGGTTGAAGAAGACGATCAACTCAAGCGTTGCTGAGTTGCCAAAATGGATGGCGGAACCCGTTGGCGGGTTCCGCTTTTTATTTGGTGGAAAAACAGAGGCGGGAGTACAGTTTCATCTTGCATTTTGCAGGGGCATATGTTATTATTTGAAGAAGAAAATGGAGATGATATGGCGGCGAAATCGGCAAATCACTGCGGTTTTTCCGCCGTGAAAATATGCTTTTTTGTAAGAAAGGGAGGGGTACCGTGCAGTACGGCTACGACCTGAAACATCATTACCGCCCGGCTAAGGGATGGATGAACGACCCCAACGGCTTGGTTTATTTCGATGGATACTATCATGTCTTTTATCAGCATGCGCCGGGGCATGAGCACCCCTGGCATGAGCCGATGGTATGGGGACATGCCCGCACCCGGGATTTTATCGACTGGGAGGAATTGCCCGTGGCCCTACGGGCGGATCAGCCCTATGATGGGGGCGGATGCTGGTCGGGTACGGCCATCGTGCATGAGGGGCAGATGTATCTTTTTTATGCATCCGTGTACCGGGAGGCGGGCGTGCTGCGGCAGTGCGTCAGCATGGCCTGGTCCCGGGACGGCATCCATTTTGAAAAATCGCCGGCCAATCCGATCATTGCCGCCTTCCCTGCCGATGGCAGCCCGGATTTTCGGGATCCGGCGGTGATGCGGGATGGGGAGGATTTTTATCTGGTCATGGCCAGCGCCAGCCCGGAAAACAATGCAGCCCGGCTGCTTCTGTATCACAGCTTGGATTTGCATAACTGGGAATACCGGGGCGTTATGATAGAATGGAAGGGCAGCGACGGGGTGGAGATGCTGTATTGCGAGTGCCCCTCCTTTATGAAATACGGGGATAAGTATTTGCTGACTACCTCCGTCTGCGAAAAGAACCGGCATTATTTCACCGCTATGTACGGAAATTTTGACGGCCTGACTTTTACCCCGGAAATCACCGGCAGCGTTCACATGGGGCCTGATCAGTATGCGGGCCAGGTGTTCCTGGATGAAAGAGGCAGGCATATCATGATCACCTGGGTGCCCGGCTGGGCATATGCCACCTTTGGGGAAAAATCTCTGGGTTGCCTGTCCCTGCCCATTGAACTAAAGGCGGAGGGGGGCAAGATCATCGGCGTTCCCCTGGAGGAGGTACGCGATTTGCTGCAAAAGGATCATCCTTTGATCGAAAAGCGGGCAGATGGCTTCATTATTCGCAGAGAGCAGCGGGAGGATGTGGTCTATCAGGGACCCATCCGGGATATGCAGGTGCTGCAGGATGAATATCTGATGGAAGTTTTCCTAAACGGCGGGCAGCAGATCATTTGCGCTGTGCTGTGCTGAGCCGGTACGATAAAGGAGAAATACAGATGGAATATGCCGATCGGGGTTATCTGGTGGTGACGGATTATGTGGCGGCGGATGGAAAGACGGATGTATCCGCCGGGCTGCAGCAATTGATTGATGATAACCCCAACCGCACGCTCTTTTTCCCGGACGGGGTATATTTGCTTTCCCGGCCCATTCTGACCCCTGCGCATCCGGAAAAAAGTGTGGATCTGCAGCTTTCAAATTTTGCCCGGCTGCTGGCGTCGCCGGATTGGGACAGCAATGAGGCCATGGTGCGCTTGGGGGCCAAGGAATCCGCCAATAATATCTACATTCCCGGCAGTAATTATAGCTTTACTGGGGGGATTGTGGATGGGGCAGGCCGTGCCAAGGGCATTTCCATCGATGGTGGACGGGAAACCTGCATCCGCAACGTCAGCATCAAGAACGTCACCATGGGCATTCACATCAAATACGGGGCTAATTCCGGTTCCTCCGATGCGGATATCACCGGGGTGAACATCACCGGCACCGGAACGAAGGAAAGCGTGGGCGTATTGCTGGAGGGATATGACAACACCCTGACCAACATGCGCATTGCCAAGGTGTTCACCGGGGTGGAAGTGCGCAGCGGCGGCAACATGCTTCGGAACATTCATCCCCTATTTATCCTGGGAACGCCGGGGTATGCGGATTATGAGGGAAGCGTGGGCTTCCGCATCTGCCATGGCCTTAACTGGTTTGATTATTGCTACAGTGATCAATATGCGGTGGGATTTGATACCGATGGGGGAGGAATACTGAAAAACTGCTTCTGCTGGTGGTATTCAGGGAAAGAAAAGCGGCATATCGCCCTGCACAGCCGGGAGCCTTTTTACGGCAGCATCGATCAATTGGTGATCGGCGGCCAGCATCATCCCGATTCTCCTAACCGGTTTATGGAAGAAGAAGCAGTTTCCGAAAGCGGTTCGGTGCGCAACATAACCTATGTACATCAGGACGGAAAAACCAACCTGGAATATGCAGTGCAGCCTGAACGCTGAGAAAATGCAATGCTGATACTTAAGAAAACGGAGGAATATCCATGCTTGCAAATGCAAAGCAATGGCTGAAAGAACTGCCCAAGATCACGGTGGGGGTAGGGATCGTGGCCTGCGCCGTCTATTTTTTCATGCTGCCCAGCCATGTTTCCATCGGCAGCGCTACCGCCCTGGCCATGATTCTGAGCAATTATATTCCATTGCCCGTTTCCGCCATCACCCTGTGCCTGAATGTGGGGCTGCTGATCATTGGCTTTTTGACGGTGGGATCGGAATTCGGGGCCAAGACGGTGTATTGCGCCATCATGCTGCCGGTGTTCCTGGGGCTATTGGAGCAGCTGTTCCCAGGCTTTGAATCCATCACCCGGGATCCGCTGCTGGATGTGCTCAGCTATATTCTGGTGGTGGGGGTAGGATTGGCACTGCTGTTTTCCTGCAATGCCTCCTCCGGCGGATTGGATATCGTGGCTATGATTATGAACAAATATACCCATATGGAACTGGGCAAGGCCATGTCCCTTTCCGGTATCGTGGTGGCCCTGGCTTCCGTTTTGTGCTATGATACGAAGACGGTGGTGCTCAGCGTGCTGGGCACCTATATGGGCGGTATTGTGGTGGACCATTTTATTTTCGGGCTGAATATCAAGCGGCGGGTGTGCATCATTTCCCCCAAGGTGGATGAGATCGTGCAGTATATCCTGCATGATCTGCACAGCGGCGCCAGCCTGAACCAAACCATCGGCGCTTATGACAATGTGGTGCGTAAGGAAATCATCACCATCGTGGATAAGCGGGAATATAAGGCGCTGATGGATTATGTGCGCAAAACCGATCCGCGAGCATTCGTTACGGTGTATTCCGTCAACGAAATCCGCTATACGCCAAAAAAATAATGGATTATCTGTTTGAAGCAGCGGCAAGCGTGGTATGATAAAAACGGAAGGAAAAAGTCCTTCCGCAGCAAAGATAAAACGATGATGAAATAAAGGAGAGAAGAAAAATGAAATTTGAATGTCCTTGCGGTTATATTTATGATCCTGCAGTTGGCGATCCTGACGGCGGCATTGCCCCCGGCACTGCCTGGGAAGATATCCCTGAAGATTGGGTGTGCCCCGTTTGCGGCTTGGGGAAGGACGCATTTGTTGAGGCATAAGGCGACAAATGGCCGATGAAAACGCCCCGGATGGCGGCATGATGCGCATCCGGGGCGTTGCCTTTTCCTGAAAAGCGGGTCAGGCGCAATTATTCATTTGTTTCTTCGGGCTTGGGGACGCGAACTACTTTGATATAGGATACCCGGCGGGCTTCCACTTCGGTGACGGTGACGATGAGATCCTCATAACGGAAGGATTCGCCCTTCTGGGGAATGCGTTCCATTTGTTCCATTACCCAGCCGCCCACGGATACGCTGTCGGATTCGAAATCCAGATCGAAAAATTCCCGGAAATCATCCAGATTTACCAGACAATCCACCAGGAAGGAATCCTCATCCAGCTTCTTAAAGGATTCCACCACTTCGTCATGCTCATCCCAGATTTCACCCACCAGTTCCTCCAGGATATCCTCCATGGTGACGATGCCCAGGGTGCCGCCGTATTCATCAATAACGATGGCGATATGGGATTTATGGGCCTGCAGGAATTTGAGCAGATCCCGGATCTTTTCATACTGATGGATGAACACCGGAGGCGTCATGATTTCGGCCAGGGGCTTTTCGGTGACGCCGCCGTTTACATAGAAATCCTTCTGATGGATGACGCCCACGATATCATCGATGGATTCACGGTATACCAGCAGCCGGGAATAGCGGGATTGGGTAAAGGCCCGGGCGATTTCCTCCTTCGTGGCATCCACCTCCACCCCTTCCAGGTCCACCCGGTGGGTGAGGATATCTTCAGCGATCAGATCGCGGAATTCAATGGCATTGCGCAAAAGCTCCCCTTCGCTCTTATCGATGCTGCCTTCCTGCTGCACTTCGTCCACCAGCTGCAGCAATTCCTCCTGGGACATTTTGGAATCCCCATCGGATTTGAACAGCCGGGAAACCATCTTTTTCCACTTGGAAAAGAGGAAGTTCACGGGGGTGAGCACCTTGATGAGCAGGTTGATCAGCGGAGAGGAGAACATGGCGAATTTTTCGGGGTTGTCCTTGGCGATGCTCTTGGGGGTGATTTCACCAAAGATCAGCACCAACACCGTCACGGACGCAGTGGAAACCGTGGCGCCGATATCCCCCAGCAGCCCTACAAACAGCAGCGTGCCAATGGAAGCCAGGGCAATATTGACGATATTATTGCCGATGAGAATGGTGGAGATCAGTTTATCGTAATCCTCCGACAGGCGCAGGGCCAGGGCGGCGCGCTTGTTCCCCCCGTCTGCCAGCACCTTGAGGCGGGTTTTATTCAGAGAGGAAAAGGCCGTTTCTGTGGCGCTGAAATAGGCGCTCATGATGATGCAGAACAGCATTGCCAGAATACTTGGAAACATGCTTTTACTCCTTTATTGATGGATTATCATAAAATTATATGCAAAAAACACACCTATACCCCTATTTCGGGGAACAGGCATGCAGCGTGCAAGGGTATGGGAATACTTGCGCTGTTATCCGGGGAACAGCTACTGCCCATTAGCCCAACCACCATCCTTTGATACGGAATATCTCTATTGTAGCATGGTTTTTCCTTTTGTCAAGGATGAAACCAGATCTGAGCCGGGAGAAAATACAATCCACATTATTAAAATGTAAAATTCGTAACAATTTCTTGACAATTTGGCAGGCCTTGGGTAAAGTATAGGTGGAAAGGAATTTGAAAGAAAGGATATATGACCATGAAAAAATGGATGATATTGGCGGTGTGCCTGGGGCTGGTGGGATTGCTGGCCGTGAACGGCACCTTCGCAGCGGTATTCGATGGGATTTATCAGACGGTTTCCTCCCTGCTGGGCAATGGCGCGCCGGAAGCCAGTGATGATTTTAAGGTGGAAAACCGCTTTATGATGCGCAATCAGCAGCGTACTGCCCTTGTGCCGGTGGATGACAGCCAAATGATCATGCCGGCGGTATATGCCTCCGATTTTAATTGGCAGGCCAGTCCCGTGCGCCTTGGCAATGATACCTTCCGTTTGTGGCCGGATGAAAAGGTGAGCGGTGAATTTGACCGCTTTATCTCCGTGCACAACGTAGGGGACAGTAATGCTTATTTCCGCATTGCCATCGCCTATCCCGCCACAGAAGAAGCAGAAAAATGCCTGTTTTTCCATCTGGATCAGGTGGAGGGGTATAGCTGGAGTCGCTGGGCGGATATCAGCGTGAACGGCAGGCCTTATCACATGATTGTGGGTACGTATCTCAATACCCTGGCCCCAGGGGAGAGCGCACCGGTTATTCCGGTGCAGCTGGCCCTGGCTTCCGATACCACCAGCCTGGACGCCATTGCCATGGGTGGCAAGCTGGATCTTCAGGTGAAGACCATGGCCATCGGGGCGGATGTATTCGTTCATGACGATGCGGAAAAGACCCCCATGACTGCCCTGGAAGCGCTGGATCTGGCAGTGCCCCTTCCTTTGGATATCAGCCAGTTCAATCCGTTCAAATAAGCATAGCGAAAAAACAGTCCGATCCATGTCGGGCTGTTTTTTGATGGGATGAAGAAAATTATGAGAATAGTGCGCCGGGGAATTGACGGATTCCGGGGGGATATGTCATAATAACATCAAACAAATCAGCAGGATATAT
>SVGR01000001.1 GCA_015056265.1 Clostridiales bacterium | reverse complement strand
ATAAGTAAACACCCCATTTCTTTGTTCAAGTATACCATACTTGTCTATCAAATGGGGTGCATTTCACAATCTTTCTCCTTCGGCGTTTTTCTCGTTTTCCCGGATGCCAGGCATCCGGCGGGCGGCAGGAGGCCGCCCTGCCCGTGGAGCCGACGGTCGTCTTTTCCGTTCTTTTTGTCCCATCGGGGAATTTGTTAGTTAATCAAGTTTTCTCAGTTCGTGGATGGGTCCAGGGGCAATGCCCCTGGTGGGGGTGCGGGGCGCAGAGCCCCGCAATACTCCCCGTTGCTTCGCAGCGTTTTCCTGCCGGTATTTTACGGCGCTATCGGCATGAACAGATACTTGCATAGAATCACTTCTTCGCCCTTGTAGCTCTGGATCATTCTTTTCTGCAGCTTATCCAGCTGAATGCCTTGGCCCAGGGCGTCGATACCATGTACGGCATAATACGTTGCCAGGGATGTGGCCAGCATGCCGTAATCCACCAGTTCATTAACGCCGGTTTCAATAACGGCGCCGGCGATGGCATCGGCGAGGGCGCCCAGCAGCATCTCATCCTCGGTCATTTTTTCCCAATTACTTTCGACCAGGCTGATCATTGCCTCTTTCCGGAATTCTTCAGTGGTTTGCTGGATGTAATCGGGGACGATGCTATGCATAACCTTTCCCCAGTCCAGGTTCTTTATTGCGTCAGCAGCGGCAGCTTTATCGCTGATTTCGGTCACGTTCACCAGGCTTTCCCAGCTTTCCCCTACGGACAGAATGGAAAGCAGGGCGTTGATCCGGTTGGCGGTGATCATTTCTTCCGTTTCCATGGGCTCCACGAATGCCAGATATCCTCCGGCTGGCACGTATACGTCGATCACCGTCTTCTTGGCATAGGATTCTGTATTGCCCGCCTTGAAATCCCAGAAATCCCGGAATCCCAGCCACACATATTCACCCACGCCCCAAACGGAAAATTCGCTCCAATAGGGGGTGATGTAGACGAAATCCGTCTGCTGATTCTGGGCGTCATAGACCGCCAGGCCGAAGAGGGCGGGGGAGGTATTGTAAATTTCAGCGGTCACCTTGTAGGCATTGCCCTGCTGTTTTGCTTTAAATTCGAACATTTTCAGCTGTGGGGCGATCCACATGCCTTCCTTGTTCCAGTTATAGGTGGCCAGGGTATCCAGCCGCAAGGTTCTGGTCGCCCCCACGTCCTCGTCATAGCCGCTGCAGACCACCTGGATCCGGTCGATTTCTGTTCCGCCGTAGGTGAGCACGATGTTGTATGTTCCCGAGAACATCTGATCCACCCGGAAAATATGATGTGCATCCATGGTGGCGTAAGGCTCATTTTCCAGAGGCCGGATATCCAGATGCGGCACCGAACCGGCGGCGACGGCCTTACCGGCAACGTGGTCATAAACGTGGAAATAGGCGCTGATGCCCTCTTTCAATAGCAGCATATGATGCTCGGAATAATAGTAGGGGCTGTCCACATAAAGACTATAGCGGGCCTGGGCGGCCAGAGGGCCCATAAAGCCGCAATCCATGCAAAAGCCGTCATCACCGTAAAGATGGGGCACTTGGTGCAACGCAGCAGAGGCCGTTTCCTCCCGGATAAAGCCGCAATCCATGCATTCCAGTACTGTGACGGGCACGTCCTTTCGGATGTGCAGCTCCGGTGTATCCACATTCTCGTATTCCTGCCGGACGTAACTGCTCACCGTATGCCATACGCCACTGTCATGCTGGCATAGATACGCCCGCTCAATGTTGTTCATTTCCCCGTATGCATCGGCATAGGAATCCTCGTATACGTAGAGGATGATATCGGTAGGGGTGGTGGTTGCGATGAAATTCTCAAAGAATCCTTCGAATAGATCATATTGTTTTGAGCTTTCGGTGTCAAAACTCAGAGAACCAATATGAGAAATGGATTTTGGTAGCCGAATGGCGTTTAATTTGCTGCAGCCAGCAAATGCACAGTCTCCGATTTTTTCAATACTGTTTGGCAATACGATTTCTTCCAGATTGTCGCAGTGATGAAAAAGCCAGCCCGGTATTTCTGTTACACCATCCGGTATGTGAATAGAAATCAATTGATCGCAATTGGCAAAAGCGTTTTCATCAAAAGTGATTTTCTTTTCTGGGAAGGTTACATAGGAAAGACTGGTGCAATTTGCGAAGGCTCCCATGTCAATATATTCTATACTTTCGGGTAAAGAAATGCCTTCCAGATTGCTGCAATTGAAAAAACAGACATAACTGATTGTTTTGATTCCATCCGGAAGAGTGATATATTTCAGCGTGGTGCAGCTAAGGAATGCGGCGGATCCCAAATGTTTGATTCCCTGGGGTACTTGAAACGATTCAGTGGCTGCACCTAACATATATGTAATCAATGTGTTTGTTGCTTTATTGATGAGTGCTCCATTTTTGACAGAAAAAACAGAATGGGAAGAAGAAATGCCGATGCCGCTTAGCTGGTAACATCTGCGAAAGGGATTTTCGCCAATCTTTTGTAGTGAATCAGGCAGTGCGATATAGCTTATTCCTTCACAATCGCTGAATGCATAGGAACCCACAGATTCAAGACGTTTGGGTAATTGAATTTGCTGAAGAGAGGTGCAAGAGGCAAAAGCAAATTCTCCAATAGAGGTGACTGTGTCGGGGATGGATACAGAACGCAGGGAATAGCAATTATCGAAAGCAAAGTCCTCAATAGTAGAAAGGGTGTTAGGAAGAACAATCTCTTGCAGGGACTCGCAGCCGGAAAAAACGCCGCTTTTGATGGTGTGAACACTATTTGGAATGGAAATAAGGGTCAATTTAGAATTGTGAGCGAAGGCATAATCCTCAATGGATGTAACGCCATAGGGAATGGAAACGCTCACAAGGTAATTGGGATAGAGCAGTTCAAACGCTTCCTCCCCAATCACCGTCACCTTGTATCCATCCAGGGTGGCGGGGATGACGCAATGTTCCTCTTCGCCCAAGTATCCCAGGATGCGGGCGGTGCCGTCGGCCATTACTTCATAGCGGTACAGGCCGGCGGCGTCCACGGTATCTGCCTGGGCAGGCAGGCAGCATATGCTCAGCAGCAGAATCAGCACGGGCAGCATCCATTTTTTCATGATCGGGTCCCTCCGTTTTTATGCGGTTGCATCTGCCTTTATTGTATCATGGGCTTTTTTTACGGTCAAGTGCAGGAATGTGCATGCAAAAACCCCCATCCTCGGATGGGGGCGCAATGATTGATGCAGATATGGGGATGGCTGTCACCGGCCCAGGAGGATACGGGCCTCTCGGGCGTCGGAAAGCACCTGCTGCTGCACCGCCCGCAGGGAATCCATTTTCTTGGTGGGCCGCAGAAAGGCCATCAGATGCAGGGTGATTTCCCGGTCGTATAGATCGCCTTGAAAATCCAGGATGAAGGTCTCCACCGTGGGCAGAGCGTTTTCCCCCAGGGAGGGGCGCAGCCCCACATTGGTTACTCCGGCGTATTCCCGGTCTGCAATCAGCACCCGGGCGGCATATACCCCAAAGGGAGGCAATTCCGCCTCATTTTTCACTTGCAGATTGGCAGTGGGCATATTCACCTTATGCCCATTGCCCAGCCCATGTACCACCGGGCCGGAAAGGATATACATCGGCTCCATGGCGGTTACCTGCCCTTGCCGTGGAGCAGGGGAGACAGGGGCTTATAGGCAAAGCCCGTCAGCACACTGATGACCACCCACTTGAAAATATTGAAGGGGGCGGTGATCAGCAGCACAAATTTGAATTCGCTGTCAATGGCGGGAATCAGTTCGGCGCCCATGCCCACAATCATTTCCACCGGCATGCCAAAGGCCACGCTGTAGAAGGGAATCATGATGAACAGATTGCTCAGCACACCGGCAACAGTGGCCACCAGCGTACCCACAGCCATGCCCAGGACAGCGCCCTTACGGTTGCGCACAAACCGGTAAATAAACCCGGCGGGCAGCAGCATAGCCGCGCCCATGATGAAATCCGCCAGCTCGCCTACCCCCTGGGAAGAAGAATGGAGCAACCCCAGCAGGGATTTTACTGCCTGAATCAGCAGCCCCTGAATGGGGCCCAGGGCAAAGGTGCCCAGCAGCACCGGCAGACTGCTCAAATCCAGCTTGTAGAACAGCACAATGGGGATTTCGATCATGAACAGGATGGCGGCCAGGGCGGCCAAAATGGCGATGGTGGTCATGTCCCGGACAGCAAGACGGGATTTCTGGTTCATGTGGGTGGAGATTTTTTTCTTCAGATTGCTCATACTACACACTCCTTCTTTGTGAATATACCCGGATATCTTCCCTTGAGCGGGGAAGGAGGAAAATGGTGCAAATATAAAAACCCTGAAAAGCCATCGCCTTTCAGGGAAATTGATCAGAAAAATAGCTGGTGCAGACGCGGGCGCCCCTGCCCATGCGCTCTTCTTCCATCCAGACTTATCCGCTTCTGCGGATTTACTGTCGGTACCGGAATTGCACCGGTTCTACGGCTGATATTCAGCCGGTCGCGGACTTTCACCGCCGGTCGGGATTTGCACCCTGCCCTGAAGACGCAGTTTGTTTCCTTTGCGAAAATACTATATCATATGCGCCGATTCCTGTCAATGGGACAAAAGCAAGATGAAAAAAAGGGTTGAAGTGGGAGCAACACAAAATTATGTGTTGAAAAATAAGGACAAATGGCATGAAGATATATTATAATAGATTGAATTAGTGCCTTTTTGTGGGAGAGAATGAGGTCAATCCCAAGGGAAAAGGAGTGAAGGGGAAACCGCGCTCTTATTCTATCCGCCGTCCGCAGAGAACCGGAAAAGATGGAACGAATGAAATGAGGGGGAGGGCATGTATGCCCAGACGAAAGATACAGGTGACGGAAAAGGATCTACAAGCATTGGAGGCCCTGACGGTGAATCCGTTGGAGGATTCCCGGGTGGTGGAAAGGGCGTCCATTGTGCTGGCGTGCCTGCGGGACGAGCCGCTGGACGCCATTGCCGATCGTTTCCAGGTGAGCCGCAGTATGATTTTCCGCTGGCGCAGCCGCTATCTTCAGGAGGGGCCGGCGGGCCTGTGGGATAAGCCCCGTACCGGCAAGCCGCCCCGATATGATGATGCATTTGAGAAGCAGGTGCTGAAATTATTGCAGTCGCCGCCGCCGGAAGGGAGATCCAATTGGGATGGGGTATGCCTGGCCAAGGCCCTGGGCTCTTCACCGGATGCGGTGTGGCGGGTGCTGCGGCGCCGGGGAATGGCCCTGGCCCGGCATCGGGTTTGGAGCGTGCGCGCCCATATTCCCCAGACCGGTAAGGCCCGTCGCATTGCCGGTGTATATATTTCTCCTTCTGCGTGGATGATTGCTTTGCGCCCTGCTCACGGCCGGCTTTCCGCATCCCGGGTGATCACCAGGCATAAGGCCGCCGGAGAGGCGCTGAAGGCGGCAGACCGGCAGGAAGGCATTCTGACCCTGCAGCAAGTGATGCAGATTATGGGACAATCCAGGGGAAATGACGTTTCTGCCAGCAGAAAGAAAGAAGAAATCCTGTATTTCCTGGATGATATGATGCAGGGGCTGAAAGCAGGGGAGAAGCTGACCGTGCAGGTGCTGGGGGATGCTTCTGCTTTGGAAATTGGCAGCTGGATGGCTGCACACCAGGAGGTTTCATTCAGCTTTTATGGTGATATTCACGATGTGAAGCGCTATTTGGATGAATGCGTGGAGAAAAAATGGATCACCCGGGATTATGCCCGGCTGTTCTGGCAGATACTGGAGTATCCAAGATCCGCGCCGTCCTTTATCTGGCTTCGGGACGATCGTGCGCGTGTGTAAAAGATATAGCCGGGGGCCATATGTGCCTCCGGATTTTTTTATGCAGGGAAAGTGGGGAAGTAAATGCATTTTTTATGCATAAAGACGGAGAAAAAACAATAAAAGTGCATGTTTTCATATTTTTTCCTTCACCGAAGATATTGCAAATAATTGTTTTCGAATATATAATCTAAAATACGGTTCTGTTCCCTTTGGAGGAGAAGGAACCGTTTGAAAAAAAAGTTGTTCCTGGGCTGCGGCTCAGGGCCTGAGGTGGGAAATCGATGAGTTCAAAACTGATGTTTTATGTTCTCAAGCGGGTGCTGCTGGCGCTGATGACCATCTGGATTGTCATCACCGTTACCTTTTTTGTAATGCACAGCGTGCCCGGCGGCCCCTTCGTGGGGGAGAAGGCCATTTCCAAGGAGGCGGAAGCCGCCCTGAAAGCCAAGTATGGGCTGGATAAGCCTCTGCTGGAGCAGTATGTCACCTATCTGAAGGATATTGTGACCAAGTTCGATTTCGGGCCCTCCCTGAAGCTGCGCGGACGCCAGGTGATCAATGTCATCTTCGATGGCATGAAAACTTCCGCCGTGCTGGGCGGCATTGCGGCCGCCTGTGCAGCGGTGCTCGGGATTTGCCTTGGCGCTGTGGCAGCGCTGCGGCGGAATAAGCTGATCGATAAGGTGATCATGGTGATTACCACCGCCTTCGTATCTATGCCTTCCTTTATTATGGGCTCCTTCCTGCTGATCATTTTCTCGGTGAAGCTGGGATGGCTGCCTGCAAACGGCACCACAACTTCGGGCCTGGTTCTGCCGGTGATTACCCTGATGCTCTATCCCATGGCGTATATCACCCGCCTCACCCGCTCCTCCATGCTGGATGTGCTGGGCCAGGATTATATCCGCACCGCTCGGGCTAAGGGCGTCAGCAAGTCCAAAATCATCTTCGGCCATGCCTTGAAGAACAGCCTCATCCCCGTCATTACTTACTTTGGCCCCATGCTGGCCTTCATCGTTACCGGCTCCATGGTGGTGGAACAGATCTTTGCAGTGCCCGGCATTGGCAGGGAATTCATTTCCTCCATCACCAACCGCGATTACACCATGATCATGGGCACCACCATCGTGCTGGCTTCGCTGATTGTTATCATGAATCTGGTCAGCGATCTGCTTTACAAGGCGGTTGATCCCCGCATCGAATTTGATTAAGGAGGCGGCCTGATATGCCCAAGCTGGATAAGTATAAGCCCTTCAGTTTGCATTTGAACCCCAATCTGTTCCAGCCCGCCACCGATGCGGATAAGGAATATATCTCCCGGATGCGCCCCTCTTCCACCTTCTTTAAGGACGGCGTAAAGCGCCTGCTGAAGAATAAGGTGGCCACTGTCAGCCTATTTCTCATCGTGTTCATCACCATCGCCTGCATTGTGCTGCCCATGATCTGGCCCTATTCCTACGATCAGATGCTGGGCAAGGGCAAGCGCGGAAAGATGGATGCAAGCTATAACAACCTGGCCCCCTTCGAATACGGCAAGACCGAACTGGAACGCATCGCCAATGGGGAGGATGTGTTCCCCCACATCTTCGGCACCGACGCCCACGGCCGCGATTACTTCATCCGCGTGGTGTACGGCACCCGTATTTCTCTGGCTGTAGGCTTCTTTGCCTCGATTATTGTTCTGGTGATTGGTCTAACGATCGGCTCCATTGCCGGGTATTTCGGCGGTAAAGTGGACTTGATCATCATGCGGATCGTTGATATCATCTATTCCCTGCCTGATATGCTGGTAATCATTCTGCTGTCAGTGGTGCTGGGGAAGGTGCTGAATGTAGAGGGCACCATATTGGAGGATATCGGCGCCAACGTCATATCTATGTTCATCGTATTCGCGCTTTTGTACTGGGTATCCATGGCCCGTATGATTCGCGGCCAGATTCTTTCGCTGAGAGAACAGGAATACGTTCTCTCCTCCCAGTCCACCGGCGCCAAGGGCTCCTGGATCATTAAGAAGCATCTGATCCCCAACTGCATCAGCGTGGTGATCATCTCCACCGCTCTGCAGATCCCCAACGCCATCTTCACGGAAAGCTTCCTTTCCTTCCTGGGCCTGGGCGTAAATGCTCCCATGCCTTCCCTGGGTTCCCTGGCTTCCGATGCCCTCAACGGCATCAGCTCCTACACCTATCGCTTGATTATCCCCGCCGTGGTAATTTGCCTCATCGTGCTTTCCCTTAACCTCTTTGGCGATGGCCTGCGGGATGCCTTTGACCCCAAGCTGAACGCCTGATGAAAGGAGGAGCACAGAATTATGTCAATGCTTGAAGTGAGAAACCTGCACACCTCTTTTTTCACCGACGCCGGCGAAGTGAAGGCTGTGGACGGCATTTCCTTTAGCTTGGATCACGGCAAGGTGCTAGGCATTGTGGGGGAATCGGGATCGGGCAAATCTGTTACCGCCTACTCCATCATGCAGATTCTGGCCCCTACCGGAAAGATTGTTGACGGCAGCGTCAAGTTCAACGGTCAGGAACTGGTGGGCGCCCCGGAAAAGGTGATGCGCACCATTCGTGGCAACCGCATCTCCATCATCTTCCAGGATCCTATGACCTCCCTGAACCCCACCTACACCATCGGCCATCAGCTGATGGAGGCCATTACGCTGCATACCGACCGCAATCGGAAGCAGGCCAAGGAACGGGCAGCGGAACTGCTGCGCCTGGTGAATGTGAATGAGCCGGAAAAGCGGCTGAAGCAGTATCCTTATGAATTGTCCGGCGGCATGCGTCAGCGCGTCATGATTGCCATGGCCCTGGCCTGCGAACCGGATATCCTCATCGCGGATGAGCCTACCACCGCCCTGGATGTGACCATCCAGGCCCAGATCCTGGAACTGATGCAGGATCTGCAAAGAAAGCTGGGCATGGCCATCATCATGATCACCCATGACTTGGGTGTTGTGGCCCAGATGTGCGATGAAGTGATCGTTATGTATGCCGGCTCCATCTGCGAACAGGGCACCGCTGATGAAATCTTCTATAATCCCAAGCATGAATATACCAAGGGCTTGATGCGCTCCATTCCCACCGCCGCCAATAACGGCCAGCGGCTGGAGCCCATCACCGGCACCCCCATTGACCTGCTGAACATGCCCAAGGGCTGTCCCTTCGCGCCCCGGTGCGATAAGGCCCTGAAGGTGTGCCTCACTCAGCGGCCGGATCGGCTGTTCATCAATGAATGCCATTATGCCACCTGCTGGCAGAACGTAAAAGAGGCATTTGAGAATTGCATTCCCACGGATGATTCGCCCATGGCCGGCAATGAGGCCTTTGCCAGTGGTTTGCTGACGCTCACCTCCGGCCTGGCCCTCAATGAATTGGTGCTGGTGCCCACTGGTGAAGCCGAAAAGGAAGGAGGCGCTGAAAATGTCTGAAAAGCAGCTGATTGAAACTGCGGCCCCGGCCGAAGATACGCTGTTGGATGTGCGCCACCTGAAGCAGTATTTTGATATCAATATGGGTTTCTTCCGCTCTAAGCCCCTCAAAGCGGTGGACGATGTCTCCTTCGCCATCAAGAAGGGCGAAACCCTGGGCCTGGTGGGGGAATCCGGCTGCGGCAAGACCACCGTCGGCCGCACCATCCTCCATTTGTATCAGCCCACGGGCGGAGAAATCTGGTATAACGGTAAGCTGCTGAAAAACAAGGCCGATATCCATGAATTCCGTCAGAAGGCCACTATGGTTTTTCAGGATCCCTATTCTTCCCTCAATCCTCGTATGACCGTATCTGATATTGTGGGCGAACCGCTGGATGTGCATAAGATGTACCCCAACAAGAAGGAAAGGGAAGAGCGCATTCTGGAACTGATGGGTTATGTGGGCCTCAACAGCGAGCATGCTTCCCGCTACGCTCATGAGTTTTCCGGCGGTCAGCGTCAGCGCATCGGCATCGCCCGGGCCCTGGCTGTAAACCCGGAGTTTATCGTCTGCGACGAGCCTGTATCCGCCCTGGACGTATCCATCCAGGCCCAGGTCATCAATATGTTCGATGATCTGCAGGAAAAACTGGGGCTTACCTACCTGTTCATCGCCCATGACCTGCTGGTGGTGCGGCATATCTCTGACCGGATCGCGGTGATGTATCTGGGCAAGATGGTGGAATTGGCGGATGCCGATGAAATCTATAACCGGCCCATGCATCCCTATTCCAAGTCTCTCCTTTCCGCCGTTCCCCTGCCTGATCCCAAGGCAGCCCGGCAGAATAAGCGCATCGTGCTTTCCGGCGATATTCCTTCGCCTCTCAATGCCCCCTCCGGCTGCCCCTTCCGTACCCGCTGCCCCTACGCCAAGGAAGCATGCGCCGAGTCCATGCCGGAATTCAAGGAAGTGGAAAAGGGCCATTTCGTGGCTTGCCACTTCACTGAGGAAATCAATTGATCCCATTTTGTTTCAACAAATGCATCTCGCATTTTTGAAAAATATTTTTGAGGAGGAACACCCCATGAAAAAGATCATCGCCCTGATGATGGCTCTGATGATGGTTGTTGGCTGCATGGCCTTCGCTTCTGCTGATGAAGTGAGCACCCTGCCTGTCTGCCTGGCTTCTGAGCCCGACACCCTGGACCCCGCCCTCAACTCCGCCGTGGACGGCGCCACCATGATTGCCCACCTGTTCTCCGGTCTTGCTACCTGGGCCCAGGATGAAAACGGCAAACTGGTGATCGTTGCCGATTGCGCCACCGAGCTGACCGCTCCCGTGACCAACGAAGACGGCACCGTCACCTACACCTACACCCTGCTGGACGGCCTGACCTGGTCCGACGGCAAGGCCCTCACCGCCAAGGATTTCGAATTTGCCTGGAAGCGCGCCGCTTCTTCTGCTCTGGGCGCTGACTACGGCTACATGTTCGAAATCGTGAAGGGTTATCCGGATAACCTGGCTGTGGAAGCCACCGACGATAAGACCCTGGTTGTTACCCTGAACAACGCTGTGGCTTACTGGAATGAACTGTTGGCCTTCCCCACCTACCTGCCCGTCCGTGAAGACGTGGTTGCCAGCGAAGCCTGGGCCACCGATCCTTCCACCTACATCTGCAACGGCCCCTACACCATGACTGCCTGGGCCCACTCCTCCAAGATCACCCTGACCAAGAACCCCGCTTACCACAACGCGGACAAGGTGACCATGGACGTCATCGACTTCTATCTGTCTGACGACGAAAACAACATGCTGGCCAACTTTGAAAACGGCGACTGGCTGCTGATCGACGGCGTGCCCACCGCTGAAATCGCCGCCCTGAAGGTGGAATATCCCACTGAATTCGTGGTTGCCGGCCAGATCGGTACCTACTATGTGAACTGGAACGTGAACCAGAACCTGCTGCCCGCCACCTCCACCCTCACCGGCGTGGAAGCTGAAAAGGCCAATGCTGAAATCCGCAAGGCCCTGGCTCTGCTGCTGGACCGCAACTACATCGTAAATGACATCGCTCAGGGCGGCCAGGTGCCCGCTTCCTCTTTCGTGGCCATGGGTCTGACCGATGCCGACGGCACCGAATTCTACAAGAATTGCAACGTTTCTGACGCTTTCTATGGCTACTATGATGTGTCCGACGCCGCTCTGGACGCCAACTGGGACGCTGCCATCGAAATCCTGAAGAAGTACTACACCTGGGACGAAGCCAACGAAGTGTTCACCGACATCCCCTCCATGGAATACCTGTACAACACCAATGACGGCCACAAGGCCATCGGTGAATACCTGCAGGCTGCCGTGGCTGGCGTGGGCGTGAATATGCAGCTGGTAAACCAGGAATGGAACACCTTCCTCAACACCCGTAAGGACGGCGATTACTTCGTTGCCCGCAACGGCTGGCTGGCTGACTACAACGATCCCATCTGCTTCCTGGATATGTGGGTTTCCGGTTCCGGTAACAATGACGTGCAGTACGGCAAGGGCGCCCATGCTGAACTGGCCATGTACAACCTGGACCTGACCGCTTACGGCTATGACGTGAAGGTTGAAAACGGCACCTGGGCTGAAACCTATGATGTGCTGATCTCCACCATCAAGTCCTGCACCAACAACGAAGCCCGTTATGCCATGATGCACATCGCCGAAGATATGCTGATGGATACCGGCTGCATCACCCCCCTGTACTTCTACACCGACATCTACATGATCGATGATTCCGTGCAGGGCTTCTACTCCAACCCCCTGGGCTACAAGTACCTGATGTACACCACCGTGGCCAAGTAATTGAGCCCTACCGGCGGCGCATCCGTGAAAGCGGGTGCGCCGCTTTTTTTGTTTGCACAGCTTTCTCAGGGTGGCATAGCATGGTAGAGGGCGGAGAAAAGCGCCCAAATAAATGAAAAGAGAGTGGCTGCGCATGAATAGAAATGCGATGACCATAGATCGTCCGGAGGCCTTCCGAGATCGGGGCTGCCGGCAGGGAACGCGGGAAAACCTGGCCCTGGCCATGGCCTATGTGCCCATGCAGTGCCTGAAAAACGCCTATTCCTTGGAAGAGGCCCTGATGCAGGGCACCCTGTTTCCTGAGCTGAATAAGCCCTTTACGGGCGTGAGAGGGGGCTGCGCCTGTGGCTGATAGGCATTGTTTGACCCGGGATTATGCCCTGCCTTTCGCTGCTTGGGAACTGCGGTTGTATCTCAATTCCCATCCCAATGACCGCTGCGCCCTGCGCCTGTATTATCAACTGATGGAATCCATGGGCTGCTTCACCTATGCCCATACGGGAATGGAATACCCCCATTGTCAGGAAGAAAGCACCGACAACGTGCTGGATCATATGGATGGGGCTGCCTGCCCCGACTGGGGCAACCTGGATGAACTGACGGAAAAGGGCTGCGGATGCAATGCGGGGGATCGCTGCCCCATTCACTGGTCCTGGGTGGATGATCCCTGGCCCTGGGATGGATGCTGTCCCAATTGCGCCCAGTAAGGAGGGATTGGAAGTATGTGGATTTATCAAAAACAGCTGCAGTTCCCCGTGAATATCCGGGAGACCAATCCTCGCCTGGCCAAGGCCATCATTTCTCAGTTTGGTGGGCCGGATGGGGAATTGGCCGCTTCCATGCGTTATCTTTCCCAGCGCTATCATATGCCGCATCCGGAGGCAAAGGCTATGCTCACGGACATTGGTACGGAAGAACTTTCGCATCTGGAGATTGTGGGCAGTGTGGTGCGTCAGCTCACCTGCCGCCTCACTGCCGATCAGATGAAGGCAGCGGGGCTGGATGATTATTTTGTGGATCATACCACCGGTGTCTATCTCCAGTCTGCCGCCGGCGCGCCGTTTACTGCCGCCTATCTGCAGGTGAAGGGTGATCCCATCACCGATCTGCATGAAAACCTTGCAGCAGAGCAAAAAGCCCGTACCACGTATGAAAATATCCTGCGGCTCAGCGACAGCCCGGATGTAAACGAAGTGATGAAATTCCTCCGTGCCCGGGAGATTGTTCATTATCAGCGGTTTGGGGAATTGCTTCGCATTGTACAGGAGCGGCTGGACAGCAAGAATTTCTATGCATTCAATCCCGCCTTCGACTAACAAAGGGTAAAAAACCAGCCGTCGGATGCACCGACGGCTGATTTTTAATATTCGAATTTGATTTGGACAGCCTTTCGTGATCCTGAAGCAGCGGGCAATCATTTTCAAGATGTCAGCCTCCTGCTTTTTATCCTGAAGGCTGTTTGCAAAGCGAGTGGTTCTGCAGTAAGCTGCGCAGCTGTCCCTCCTCCACTGCAAGGGATCAATCCCTTTCCGGTTGATAGTGAATGAATCCGGCGAAATCCTCGATGCCATGCAGAGCGCCTGCTGCCACAGCCGCAAACAGCGCTGCCCCTACAGCGGCCTCTTCCCGGTTTTGATTGAGGAAGACCGGCATGCCAAAATCATCCCGGATCACGTCTTTCAGTATTTCAATACGCTGAACGGCGCCGCCGGAGGCCACAATTTCACATTTGTTATGGGATTGGGCGTCCAGAAAAAGCCCGTGCAGCTCTTTGCACATTCCCTGGATCACCCCCAGGATCAGATTTTCCGGGGTGAAATTCTGCTCATCTATTCCCGCAATGGCGCCCCGGCGCTGGGGATCCTGTCGGGTGCCGCAGAAAGAGGTGTCCACCTGCAGGGGAGAGCGGCCTTTGAGATAGGCCTGCCGGGCCAGGCTGTTCATCATTTGATATTGGGAGACTTTTGCTCCGTCCAGGTGAGCGGCGTAACTTTGGAAGAAGCGCTCTATTAATGCGTAGGCGGATCCGCCGCACAGCGCGGCGCCGCACGTCAGATACCGGCCCTTCACCAGGGGCCTCAGTTCTGTATGCGCCCCTGCTCCGCACAAATCACTCATAAGCGAAATCTGGCTGCCCGTACCGATATTGATCAGGATGCTTTTTTCCAGATTTTTTACCGATCCCAGAAAACTGGCCTGATTATCCCCAATAGCCACGGCAACAGGAATACCTTTGTAGGTGCCGCAAAGGGCGAAATCATCGGTGACCGCCGGGGACAGAGCGGCGGCCCCCGGAATCAAGGCCATCAGTTCCCGTCTGAAACGGTTCTGCTGAAGATCAAATAGACCGAAGCTGGCAGCGATCGACATGTGACAGAGAGGACGCGCCTGCCCTGTGATCGTCATGATCAGATAATCCATGATGCTGCAAAAGGAGACGGCGCCCTCAGGCACCAGGCCGTTCAGGGCATTGTAGTAGTGGGTAACCGTTCCGTAGCCGGTGGCCAGGCGACGATCTCCAGTGAGGGCAATCAGCTGTTCACAGTAGGATCGGCCGTCGGCTGCCGGGCTGTCCCCGCGTTTATCCTGCCAGGTGATCAGGGGGGAGAGGGCATCGCCTTTTTCATCTGTGTAGAGAATGCCATGCGCCTGCCCCGTAACGCCGATGACGCAGATGCCGGAATAGGTGCTCAGGATGTGATTGATCAGTTCACTGGCCTTTTTTACGATGCCATCTGCATCCTGCTCAGAAAAGGCGGCGTTTTGTGCTGCAAGGCGGAAGCAATTGGGGACGGAATAGTATTCAATCTGTCGCCGGGCGTCCAGATCGATGACGGTGGCGCTGATGGTGGTGGTGCCCAGATCGATGCCTGCTGCCAGGGGCCCGTATTGTAATTTCTCAATTTCATCTGTTTCGTCCAGATTGTGTTCATCGTTATACTGCTTATTCCTTAGTCGCTGGATGAGGGAATCACAGAATTCCCATTGCTCGGAATGGTGGCCGTATGCCATTTCCAGCTCCTTTTTGCGCTTGGCTACCATTTCATCTGTGGTGATGATGCCGTCATTGAGCAATTTGATGTCCGAAATGGAGATGCCGGCCAGACGGAAGAGCTTGATCCGGCGAAGCTGATCCAATTCTGTTTCCTGATAATCCCGATAATCATTGGCAATCTTCTGCACTTGAAGCACCCCTCGGGATTCATAAAGGCGGATTGCTTTTGGGGAAAGACCGGTGATTTTTGCGGCTTCATGGATGTTCATGGTATGTATCTCCTCACGGCTGGCTAACACTTAATGATTCGGTATATATCGCCTGTTTGGATTCGGCGCTTATATGGTCATACTCATTATACATCTTCCCCTGGGGATAATGTCAACGATCATTTTTGAAAAACGGATTATCCTTTCAGGATGTCAAGGGAATAAAAAATGCCGGAGGACGATTCCCCCGGCAGATTGCGCCTGATAATACAATTATTCCACGCCCCGGATATTGGAAAGGGGCCAGACCACGCACTTCACTTTACCCATGATGGCATCCCTGGCGATGGGGCCCACCTCGGCAGAGCGGCTATCCCGGGAATTGCCCCGATTATCACCGATGACGAAATATTCATCCTCACCCAGCCGGGTCAGGGGATAATCGGCGGGCAGACTGCCCATGTGCTCCGGATTGGGCACGGCAAAGCCGTTGACGTACAGAACGCCGTCATGGATAGACAGCACATCCCCGGGCAGGGCCACCACCCGCTTGACAAAGAGGGTGTAGCTGTTGAGGGACAGGGAAGCACCCAGATGAATGGAGCCCTCCATCCGTCCGGGATAGCGACAGATTACGATATCGCCCCGCTGCACATCGCCAAAGAGATAATCCAGTTTGGATGCCAGCACGATTTCCCCATCTTTTAGGGTGTTGTGCATGCTCCGGCCGTCTACCTTGATGGGCTCGGCAATATACATCCGCACAAGGGAAGCGATCAGCAGCGCTGCCAGCAGCGTCCAGATCCAGCTGAAAATTTCCTGCTTAAGGGTTTTCTTTACTTTTTCTTTTTTATGCCTTTTCCAGAATTTTTTGCTGTTGGCCGCTTTTTCCAGCACTTCCGTGGGGATTTCCTGGATTTCTTCCAGATCAAGGGGCGCTTCCTGGTTATTCAGGATGGTTTTAACCTGGGGGTTTTCGGCTTCCTGGGCGATGGGAGCGCCGGTTTGTTCATTGCTCACGATTAAATTTCCTCCCTTAAGATTCAGTAACGGGGGCGGGCCCCTGCTGAATAATCTTCTTTCTGCGTTTTAGGAATACCTGGCGATCCAGCATCACAATCCGGTCGCAGCTTTGGCAGCGGATTTTGATATCCGCTCCGATGCGGATTACCGTCCAGGTATCGCTTCCGCAGGGGTGGGGCTTCCGGGTCTGGATGATATCACCCAGACGGATCTCCTGTTCCATGGTCCTTCCTCCCTGCAAGATCATTGATCCTATTATATACGCTTTTCAGATTTTTTTCAATGTAAATTGTATGCAGGATGACAAAAACTGACGAAAAATCTGTCCGAACGGGGGAGGGGGGTCAGTCAAATTCGTTGGGCCGATTATCCCGCGCCTGAGGGATCCAGGCGTCGTCAAAATGGATCAGCACGCCGGTATCAGCCAATGCCTTTTGCAGCGGGGGAATAGGCAGGTTCTGGAGGGGGCAACCAAGATCAATGGCCTGGGCTGCGGCGATACCTGCGGCCTGGCCGGTGAGTACGGCTGGGGGAATGACTCGCAGCACATCCCAGGCCCATCCTTCTGCTCCGGCACAGCGGCCGCAGGTGATCAGATTATCAAAACCGTGACAGATCAATGCTTCAAAGGGCACTTCGTATAGCCGATCCCGATATTTGAAATCGCAGATGGCGCCGATGGAAGAAGAATGATGCTGGTAAAGGTCACCATCGGTCAGGGAACGAATGGCCTGAATATGACGGGTGGTACGCAGCTGGGCCATACCAGGCATTTGATGAACGTCCCTTTCAAGACGGGGCAGATCCTTGATTTTCTCATACATCAGCAATTGATTTTTATGCAAAAAATCATTGACCATTTCCAGGCTGCACCCCGGGAAGCGGGGCATGCCCTCCGGATGGCCGTAGCCTTCCAGACTGGCGGGGCCGCCCTGGAAGAGCGTGTAGGCCAGGCGGATATTTTGCTGCTCCACGGCATTTTTGCAATGCTCGAGATCAATTCCTTCGGCCAGCATCGTGAAATAGTTTTCTCCGTCTACTGTGGGAGCACCTGCACGCAGGAAAATATCACAGTCGCCGGTGGCGTCTACAATCACTTTTCCTTCGTAGAACTGACGGCCGGATTTACTGTCAATGATCAATCCGCGGCAGTGCTTGCCATCCATCACCGGGGCAGAAACCAAGGCGTCATAAAGAACGGTGATCCCTTCATGCTTGAGCAAATGAATCAGTTCCAGGGCAAAAATGCCGATGGAATAATGGGTGGTATAACGCTGATCGGTGGGTTGATCCGGTTCCCCATTTTTCCACGCCGGGGGCAGGGAGTCAAAACCGTGACGAATGGAGAGACGCAGCAGTTCCTCCGCCATACCCCGGATGATCTGTTTTCCCCGGCCATTGCACAGGGGCACCCAGAAATTGATCAGTCCGATGGTGGCCAGCCCGCCCAACACGGTGCCTTTTTCCAGGATGAGTGTTTTTTTCCCTTTCCTTGCAGCGGACAGGGCCGCAGCAACGCCGGAAATGCCGCCGCCTGCCACAATCACATCATAGCATCCGGCCACAGGAATCGATTCCTGAAAGGATATATATTCCATCGGGATCACCTCAATTTTAATCCTGATTATTGTATCACTTCTTTCTTTTTGATGCAAGAAAAAACGGAGAGGATGAGCCTCTCCGACAAAGGATGAAAAGGGTTGGTCAGCGGAAATCCTCCACGGCCTTCAGCATGGCCTGCAGATTTTCCACCGGCACGCCGGCGACCACATTGTGGATGGGGGCGAACACATAGCCGCCGCCCTTATTGAAGATGCGGATGCGCTCACTTACTTCCTTATACACTTCTTCCGGCGTGCCGTGGGGCAGGGTATGCTGGGTATCCACGCCGCCGCCCCAGAAGACGATCTGATCGCCGAAGCGATCTTTCAACATCTGGGCGTCCATTCCCCGGGCAGAGCACTGCACGGGATTGATGATATCCGCGCCCATATCAATAAAATCGGGAATATACTCCGCAATGGCGCCGCAGGTGTGATAGAAGGTTTTCCAATTGGTGTTCTTGTGCACCCAATCATTCACCCGCTTGTAGAAAGGCTTGTACAGTTCCCGGAAGGTTTTCAATGGATGCATGGTGCTGTGCTGAGTGCCGAAATCCGTGCCGCTGAGCCAGACGGCCTGAATCTTATCCCCCACTGCCTGGCGGTACAATTCCAGATTCTTCAGCGCCATTTCCGTTTGCAGTTCAAAAACCTGTTGAATGTATTCGGGATAAAGGATGTGTGCCTCCAGCCAGCCGGCATAGGTGCGGATGCCCTTGGGATTGCGCAGGAAAGTGCCGGGAATCTCTGCAGCGTCTCCCAACCCCATGCCGCCCAGCACGCCCATCACCGCCATATCGGAATGATTTTCAATTTCCTTCAGTTGCTTTTCCCAGAATTTGCAGTCCTCTTCGGTTTTCAGGGTAAAGGATTCGGCAAAATCCTCCAGGGGAGTCAGATTATCTTCATCCGGCTCCTCCGCCCGTTCGATGCCATCAAAGAAGCTGCCGTTGGGGGGCATCTGCACACAGTAATCCGCAGAGCGATCGCCGCAGCAGTACACCATGGTGTATCCCCGGCTGTCCACGTCATATTCAAATTCCTGATCCATCAGCAGGGGGGTCCCGTCAGCCAATTGCCAGGGCTTGGTGATATTGGTATTGGAAATGCCCATCAGGCTGCCCCGGTTCCACAGGGGGAGCACGTCTACACCCAGGCGATTGATCATATCCCATTCAATTTCGCCCAGGATCTGATAGGGCTCGCACACCTTGATGGGATGGTTATCCAGTCCCAAGGCCTGACGCAGACGGTACAGGGTACTGGCGTTCATGCCGGTCTGGCCGCAGCCGCCCAGATCGAAGGGCATTTTATCCGGCTGCTGGTGATTCAGTGCCGCAATCACTCTCTCTTTAGAAGTCATTTTCATTCTCCAATTCTTTGTTGATTTCGTCCAGGGAATGGCCCATGATGATCACGTTGTTCTCCATCAGGGTTTTCTGCAGCTTACGGATGGGGATATCCTTTACATCCGTCTGCTTTTCAAAGGCAATGGCCGCCGCGGCCCCAGCCGCTTCGCCCAGGGCCATGCAGCCGGGCATCACCCGGAAGGATCCGGCAGCCAGGGATTCGGCGCAGATGGTCTTGCCCGCCACCAGCAGATTGCGTACGTTCACCGGCACCAGGCAGCGGTAGGGAATGGTATACCACTGAGCGCAGCCATCGATGATCTTGCTCACTGTGGTGCCGTCCAGGCTGTGCATATCCATGCCGTAGCCGAAGGTCATCACGGCGTCGTCAAAATAGGTATTATTGCAAAGATCCAAGGCCGTCAGCATATATTCGCCCTTGATATGCCGTCCTTCCCGGATGCCCAGAACGCTGGCCACCTGGGTCAGATGAGCATTTTCAAAGCCAGGCTTTTCCCTGCGCATCCTTTCCCAAGAGGAGATGGCATAGCGCCGGCCCTGGATGTGGGCCTTGGTCATGCTGCGCACATCGGTGGTGATCACGTTATACATATGCTCGTCGTTGATCTTATAACAGCCGGGCTGAGGCTTGCGGTATGCCTTGGGATCGCTGTAGGCGGTGTAGCGTTCGTCGTCCACATGATCCACCTCAAAAAACAGGGTGGCAGGCTGGGGAATGCCGCATTTTTCGCTGCCCATCCAGGTGGGAACGCCGGCGGCAGCCGCCACATCGGCATTGCCGGTGCAGTCCACAAAGTATTCGGCTTCCAGGCTTTCCAGTCCGCCGGGAGTAGCCAGCACCACGGAAGTAATCTTTCCATCCTCCGTCACGCAATCCACAAACTGGGAATAGAGCAGAATTTCCGTCCCCGTCTCCAGCACCATTTCATCCAGCACCGTCTGCAAAATGGCGGAATCAAAGGGGGCTGTATGGCTGTGACAGGGGGTGATCCAGGCAGAAAACCGGGAAGTGCCCGGCACGTCGTCGGGATGCAGGGCGCCGCCCTTTTCCTGGGCCCTGCGAATAATTTCATCAAACAGGCCCCGCACCACAGGGAATTCCCCTTCCCGGTCATAGCTGGTCATGAAAGGGCCCACCAGACCAGAGGTGGCCATGCCGCCCAGCATACCCGTCTTTTCAATCAACACGGTTTTTGCGCCCCGGCGGGCTGCCGCCAATGCCGCGCAAACGCCGGAGGGGCCGCCTCCCAGCACCGCCACATCGTAGCGCCCCAGAGATTGGATCTCTTTCGAATACAGCATAGTACGATATTACGCCTCCTATATTATATACATAAACAGGCGAAAAGGAGAGACGGAATTTCCGCCCCTCCCCGATTCTTTACGCCTTGCCCAGCAGCTTCTTGAACAGCTTGATTTCCTCTTCCTTATAGGAAGTGCCGTCGGCATGGAGTACGCAATGCTGCCACAATTCCGGATTGGCATTGGGAATACCGTTCTTGCCCATGGTTTCATACGTCAGATTATCATGGAGCAGATGGCCGGGCCACAGTCCCCACTGGATGCAGCCGATATTTTCTTCATGATAGTAGGGCAGCATATCCTCCACGGTGCAGCCGGTGGGACGATTGAGCCATTCCGTGATGAGCAGGGGACGGTTGTGGGTTTTCAGCCTTTCCACCATGCGGCGGGTAATTTCCAGTCCCCAGTAGCAATGGAAGGAAATCACGTCGGAAAGCTCGATGCAGGCATGATAAGCAGCGCTGTCGCCATCATACCATACGCCGGCGGAAAGGGGCTGATCGTGGGGGATTTCCCGGGCCCAGCGGAATGCGCTTACCAACAAGGGCAGGCATTCGATGCCACGTTCGGCCTGATCAGGTTCATTATACATATCCCAGAAGAGAATGCGCTCATCGTGGCCGAAGGCGCGGATGATAGACTGTACATATTCTTTGAGGGCTGCCTGCTTGTTGGGATCATCCGCATTGCGGAAGCCGGGGGAAGGGGTCCAGCGGGCATTGTTCACGCCGTCCTTGGGCTCCATTTGCTTGCCCAGGAAGGGATCGCGGTGGCCCTTGAAATAGAGCGTATCGGGATCGCCGTCGCCGTAATCGTCGAAGCCGCAGTCATCAAAGAAAATGGGCACGGTCTTGATGCCGTGGGCATAAGCGATGGCCATGAAGCGGTCCATATTCTTGATGAAGGTTTCCCGTTCTGCTTCCCATACGATGAAGGGCAGGAAAACGCGCACGCAGTTATAACCGATTTTTTCCGCCGCAGCCATGGAATTTTCAATAGAGGGAGCATCAAAATCCGCATCCTGCCACATATCGGTGGAATTGGTGGCCGTATCGGTTACAAAATTGAAACCGCAGGGCCAAGGGGTCTTGGCATACCATTCGTTTGCCTTTTCAACTGTCCATTTGGGTTCAGAGCACCATTTTTCCATTTGATTGCACCGCCTTTTCTTTTGATGGACAACGTCCTTTATTTTGCTTCAGGGCCGATGACCAGGATTTCACCCAGCTTGACTTTGCTGTCCCATTCCAGGCGCAGGGAGGAGATCTCCAGTTCTTCAAAGCCGATGATCACGGCGCTGCCGGGCATGGCGCCGGCGCTCTTGAGATCGATTTCCTGCACATACTGATCATTGATGATTACCCGGCCGGTGCCTTCGCTGCCCAGCTTGGGATAGATCATCAGCATGTCCGCCTTTACGCCCTCATCCCAGGTGAAGGTCGCTTCCGTGCCCTTCCACAGATAACCGACGGAGGCGTTGGAGATGCAGTAATCCCCATCCTTGAGAAGGGCGGAATCCCCATCGGAAAGGATGACGGCGCCCTTTGTCTGATTGACAAGGCCCAGATCAAAAAGGGGCAGCAGCTGCTTCTTCATCCGGGATACGCCGTTGATGAAGGCCGTGCCGTCGGCATGGAAGCCCACCCGGTCGATGCAGAGGGTGCGATTCATGGTGGGGTTGGTGTTGGAGGCATTCACATGATAAGAGCAAAAGATTTCATCCCCGATGGTGATAAACGCGCCGTTGCCGGGGCCGGATACGATAATCTGATTGTTGGACAGGCTGCGCATGGGGTGGAGCAGGGGATTTTCTTCCTGCTTCACATAATTGGCCAGGGGTTCCTCCGAAATGGCCACGCCGTAGCAGTAATCATGCATGGAGGTATAATTGGCGCAGTAGAAGAGATAATAGTTGCCCTCGTTCTTCAGCACGTGCACCCCTTCATTCCACATATAGTGGCTGTAATTTAGGGTGATTTTTTCCCAGTTTTCTGTGGGGGTGGAGAGCATCACGGGCTCGCCGACGACGCTCATCAGGTCAGGGGCCAGCTGCACCCCGTAAATCTGGCTTACCTGATGGGGGCCGATCCAGTTATCATAATTATCCCGGGCAAAGAAGAGATAAGGGGTGCCGTCGTCATCCACAAAAAGATGGGCGTCGATGCAGCAGTAATCCACTTCCAGCAGGGGCTTGCCCAGGGGATCAATGAAGGGCCCTTCCGGAGAATCAGAAACCGCAATGCCCAGCCGGAGCTTCAGATCCCCGCCTTCCTCTGTGCCTTCGCCCAAGCGGGCGTTATAGAACATCACATACTGCCCGTTGTAATAGTGCACTTCCGGCCCCCAATAGTAGCCGTTGGTCCAATTGGAACCCTCAAAAACATGGATCTTCTTGGCAGAGCCCCACTGGGTCAGATCGGTAGTGCGGTAGACGTAAAAGCCGTCGCCTTTGGCGGTGCCGTCGTTGGTGGCGTAGCAGTAGTAGTAATCCCCTTCCTTCAGCAGGAAAGGATCGCCGATACCGGAAAGGGCACTGGGATTTTGGTAGAACCGATCATTGAATTTGCTGGTGGAGATGGTGGGCAGGGGCTGATAGGCATCCGAAAGGGCGGGAAGACACAGCCCCAGGCACAGCAACGCCGCCAGGATAGAGACAAAGAAATGCTTTTTCATTTTGCTCATCCTCCACATTTTGCAAGCACCACGATTTCTCCCAATGCGGTTTCCCGTTTCCACTGAATACGGATGGAGGAAATGAGCATTTCATCAAAGGCCAGGATGCGGGTAAAGCCGGGCAGCATGTCGTTGTCGTACATGTGCAGTGGAACTTCCCAACGGTCATTGATGATCATCACGCCTTCTCCCCGTTCACCCCGCAGCGGATGAATCAGGATCATATCGGCGGATACGGGTGTATCCCAGGTCATGGTGATATCCTTGCCCCGCCAGAGATAATGCTCGCTGGCGGCGGAAACGCATGCATCCCCGTCGGTGAGGTATGCGCTTTTCCCATCCGATTCAATCCGGGCTTTCAGGGCAGCATTTTCCATCCCGATATCGCAAAGGGGCAGCAGCTGAGGCGTCAGAGTGGGCCCGTTGATGAAAGCGCTACCGTCGGCGTGGAAGCCGGCCCTGTCGATGCAAAGGGTGCGGTGCATGGTGGGGTGAATAGGATCGGTATTCACATGATAGGAGCAAAACATTTCATCTCCGGATGTAAAGAACGCGCCGTTGGCAGGGCCGGAGGCGATTACATTGCCGGTTTTGAGATCAAACATGGGGGCCAGCAGGGGATTTTCCTTGGGCTTAACATAGGGCCCCAGAGGAGAATCGGCCACTGCCACCCCGTAACAGTAATTGTAATGTGAGGTATAATTGGCGCAGAAGAAGAGGTGATATTTGCCCTGGTTTTTGAGCACATGCACCCCCTCATTCCACATATAGTGGCTGTATTCCAGGGTGAGCTTTTCCCAATCATGCTCCGGGGTGGTGAGCATCCGGGGTTCGCCCACGGGAGAGAGCAGATCGGGGGCTAGCTGTACGCCCCAGATCTGGCTCACCTGGTTTTCACCAATCCAGTTATCATAATTATCCCGGGCGTAAAAAAGATAAGGGGTGCCGTCGTCATCCACAAAAAGATGGGCATCGATGCAGCAGTAATCCACCTGAAGCAGGGGATGCCCCAGAGGATCCGTGAAGGGGCCTTCCGGAGAATCGGCAAAAGCAATGCCCAGGCGGATTTTCAGCGTCCCGTCCTCCAGCTTTCCTTCGCCGTATTTGGCATTGAAGAGCATCACATATTTTCCCTGGTAAAAATGCACTTCCGGGCCCCAGTAACAGCCCTGATACCAATTCGGATACGTCCAGGAAGAGCCGGTAAACGCCTCAAATTTCACTCGGTGCGCCTTGCTCCAATCCGCAAGGGTATCGGTGCGCCAGCCCCGGAAGCCCTTGATCTCTTCATCTCTTTTCCCGGTACCCTTGTATTCATCGCCGGTGCCGGTGGAATAGCAGTGGTATACATTGCCATCCTTGCGGATGAAGGGATCGCCGATGCCGGAAAGACCGCTGGGATTACAGAAAAATCGATGGGCGTAATGCTCAAATGGGTTCAGCTTGAGGGGGGTATACATATGCCGTACCTCCTGATGGAAAGAATCGGTGATTGTATTATTGTTTTCCTGCAAGCTAAGTATAGCACCCATTCGGCATGACAGAGTATCGATAAATGGAGGCTAATTTTTCGTTATTCCGCTCTTTCAGGGGACGGGAATCAGCCCACAACCAGGATTTCGCCGATGCAGGTATCCTGATCGAAAACGATGCGGCAGGAGGTGATCTCCATGGGTTCGAAGCCCACGATCACGGCGGCGCCGGGCAGGGAACCGATATCGGCAAAATTGAATCTGTATTCATATTGTTCGTTGATGATGATACGGCCGGTTCCCTTTTCGGCACGCCGATGATGGATCATCATCATATCGGCTTTTACTGCTTCCGGCCAGGAGATGCGGATTTCCTTACCCCGCCACAGATAGAGGGAAGAGGTTTCGGCTACGCAGATATCCCCGTCGGTGAGCAGGCCGGTATTGCCGTCGGAAAGAATCCGGGCATCCTTCAGCAGATTTTTCAGGCCCAAATCCTGAAGGGGCAGCAATTGCCGGGCCTGGGTGCCGCCGCAGATATAAGCGGTGCCGTCGGTATGGAAGCCTGCACGGTCAATGCACAGGGTGCGGATCATGGTGGGGTTTTCGATATCGGCGTTCACATGATAGGAGGTGAACAATTCATCGCCCACGGTGAAATAGGCATGATGGCCGGGGCCGGATACGATCACCTTGCCCGTTTCCAGGCTGGAGGCCGGGGCCAGCAGGGGATTGTTCTGGCGCAGCTTGCTGTAGGGGCCCAGGGGGGAATCGGCCACGGCCACGCCTACACAGTAATCATGGGTGGAGGTGTAATTGGCGCTGAAGAACAGATGATACTTGCCCTTGTTTTTCAGCACAAAGACGCCTTCATTCCAGATAAAATAACCGGAAAGCAGTTCCCATGGTTCCTGGGGAGTGGTAAGCAGCACGGGTTCGCCAACGGGGGAGAGCAGATCGGGGCTGAGCTGCACGCCGAAGGTCTGGCTCACTTTATGATCGCCGATTATGTTGTCATAATTATCCCGGACGTAAAACAGATAGGGGGTGCCGTCGTCATCCACGAACAGATGGGCGTCGATGGCGCAGTAGGGGGTATCCAGCAGGGGATGACCCAGGGGATCCACGAAGGGACCCATGGGGGAATCGGCAAAGGCGATACCCAGCCGCAGATCATATTTGGGGCCGTACTGAGCAGAGTAGAAAAGCACATATTTATCTTGATATTTGTACATTTCAGGGGCCCAGTAGTTGCATTCGGCCCAGTTATTTCCAGCAAAGCACAGGGTTTTTTCCGCGTCGGCCCGGCTCCAATCGGAAAGATCCTTGGTCCGATAGACGTAGAAACCCTTGCCGGCACCGGTGGCGTAGCAATAATAGGTATCTCCTTCTTTGTAGATCATGGGATCGCCCAGATCGGAGAGGCCGCTGGGATTGCGGAAGAAACGGTGGGAATACGCTTCGGGGGCCAGGGCCTTCAGAGGGGTAAAGGGGCTGTTCGAGCTCATTATGCTCATCTCCTTTTGTATTGTATGCGAATGGATGATTTGCATGGTCTGATGTGCAGGCAGGTCATGGATTCTGCAGCACGATTACTTCGCCGATCTTGGTATCTTGATCCCATTCAATGCGGATGGAGGAGATTTCCATGGGTTCAAAACCGATCAAGACAAAACTTCCGGGAAGAGTGCCGATGGTTTTCAGGTTCACCTGATGGACATAAGTTTCGTTGATGATGATCCGGCCGGTTCCCGGTTCGCCGCGCTGGGGGTAAATGAGCACCATATCGGATGTAATGGGCTCATCCCAGGAGAGGGTGCATTCTGTACCCTGCCAGAGGTATGCGGCAGAAGAAGCAGCGATACAGTAGTCCCCGTCCGTCAGCAGCCCGGTTTCCCCGTCAGAGGAAACGAAAGCGTTCTTCGTGCCGTTGGCCAAACCAATATCGGCAAGGGGCAGCAGCTGCCGTACCAGGGAGACGCCGTTGATATAGGCGGTGCCGTCGGCATGGAAGCCGGCGCGGTCAATATACTGCTTTCGGTCCATGGTGGGCCTGGTATTGGATGTGTTCACGTGATAGGAGGCGAATAATTCATCCCCAACGGTGAAATAGGAATGATGGCCGGGGCCGGATACGATCACTGAACCATTGGCCAGATCCACTTCCGGGGCCAGGATGGGGTTGTTTTCCTGCTTGACATAGGGGCCCAGGGGATGATCGGATACGGCTGCGCCCACACAGTAATCATGGGTGGAGGTATAGTTGGCGCTGAAGAAAAGATAGTATTTTCCTTCATGCTTCAGTACGCATACGCCCTCGTTCCAGATGTAATAGCCGGATTTCAGTTCCCAATCTTCGCTGGGGGTGGTCAGCAGCACAGGCTCTCCCACGGTAGAAAGCAGATCGGGGGTCAGCTGCACGCCGTAGGTCTGGCTCACCTTATGATTGCCGATGACGTTGTCATAATTATCCCGTACATAGAAAAGATAGGGCGTACCGTCGTCATCCACAAAAAGATGGGCGTCGATGGCGCAATAATCGGTATCCAGCAGGGGCTTGCCCAAGGGATCCTTGAAAGGCCCCATAGGAGAATCGGCAAAAGCGATACCCAGCCGAAGGTTATATTCCGGGCCGTACTGAGCGGAATACATCAGCACGTATTGATCGCCGTACTTATGCAGTTCCGGCGCCCAATAATTCATATCCGCCCATTCATTTCCTTTGAATACCCATTTTCTGTTGCTGCTGTTTTCCTTCCACGCATCCACTTTGTCAGAGGCAATGAGGGAAAATCCCCTGGCTACCAGGCCGGTAGCAATCAGGTAGTAAGTATCCCCTTCCACATAGATCTGGGGATCCCCCAGCCCCGAAAGGCCATCGGTGTTTTTATAGAATCGATCCTTGAACTGAGTAATAGAAACAGTAGGCAATGCTTCATACTCCTGAGCAAAAGCGCAGGACGAAGTCAGCAGCATCAGGGCCAAGACCAGCAGCAATCCTTTTTTCATCAGTTTCTCCTTTATTCGTCAGGGATTGGCAAGCACGATCACTTCGCCAATCTTGGTTTCCTGATCCCATTCGATACGCACGGAAGAAATCTCCATCGGTTCATAACAAATGATCACGGAATCGCCGGGCATGGTGCTCACTTTATCCAGGTTCACTTCATGCACATATTGTTCATTGAAGATCACCCGGCCGGTGCCCGTGTTGCCCCGTTCCGGATAAATCATCATCATATCGGATACGATGGGTTCATCCCAGGTAAGGCTGGCCTGGGTTCCCTGCCACAGATAAGCGGCGGAGGAGGCGGCGATGCAATAGTCGCCATCCAGCAAAAGCCCGGTGTCGCCATCGGATTCTGCCTTGGCCAGCTTGGTGCCATCCTTCAGATTCAGATCGGCCAGGGGCAGAAGCTGCCGGCGCAGGGAAACGCCGTTGATGTAGGCGGTGCCGTCGGCATGGTAGCCTGCACGGTCAATGCACAGGGTACGGTCCATGGTGGGATTGGTGTTGGAGGTATTCACATGGTAGGAGGTGAACAGCTCGTCCCCGACGGTGAAATACATGTGATGGCCGGGGCCGGATACGATAACAGCGTCGGTATTCATGCTGGTCGCGGGGGCCAGGATGGGGTTATTGGCCTGCTTCACATAGGGGCCCAGAGGCGAATCGGATACAGCCGCGCCCACGCAGTAATTGTGGGTGGAGGTATAGTTGGCGCTGTAGAAGAGATAATATTTGCCGTCGTGCTTCTGTACGCACACGCCTTCATTCCAGATATAATATCCGGAGAGCATTTCCCATTCTTCGGAAGGGGTAGTCAGCAGAACAGGCTCGCCCACGGTGGAGAGCAGATCAGGGGTCAGCTGCACGCCGTAGGTTTCGCTCACCTTATGTACCTTACCGCCGAATTTCATGCCGGGCTCCTTGATGGTCTTTACATTATCATAATTATCCCGGACGTAGAAGAGATAGGGTGTTCCGTCGTCATCCACAAAAAGATGGGCGTCGATGGCGCAGTAATCGGTATCCAGAAGGGGCTTGCGCAGGGGATCGTAGAAGTTGCCAAGGGGCGATTTGGCAAAGGCGATGCCCAGGCGCAAATCATAATCAGCGCCCTCTTGAGCAGAATACAGCATCACCCATTGATCACCGTACTTGTGGATTTCGGGCGCCCAATAATTTGTGTGGGCCCAAGAGGTGCCGGTAAATGCTTGCACCCGTTGATTGCGGGTAGACAGCCAATCGGAAAGATCTTTGGTCTGATAGACGTAAAATCCTTTCCCGCCGCCGGTGGCCACGCAGTAATAGGTATCATCCACCTTGAAAACATGGGGATCGCCCAAGCCGGATAGACCGCTGGGATTTTTATAAAAACGGTCGGAAAATTCGGTAATGGACAGGGTGTCCAGCTTTTCAAATTCTTGAGCAAAGGCGCAGGAAGCGGCAATCATCATCAGGGCCAGCAGCAAAATGAACATCTTTTTCATACGATTATCTCCTCTCATGTGAATATTTCCCTGCAGAGGCCGAAAAATCAGGCATGCAGGGAAATAATTCGATAGAATATACTGTTATTCCTTCACGGCGCCCAATTGTATACCGCCGATAAAATAGCGCTGAATCAAAGGATAGATCAGCAGCAGAGGAACAGAGGCAACCACGATCTTTGCAGATTCAAAACCGATGCTGCCCAGGTTCTGCATACGCTTGATTTCTTCAACTGTCAAGGTGGAGGAAAGTTGAGTGTCAGTCATTCGCAGAGAATAGATGTAACTCATCAGGGGCAGATCCTTGGTCTTCTTGATCAGAATACGGGCAGCGAAGAATTCATTCCAGTGGCCTACTACGGAGTAGAGGATGATAACTGCCAGCGTGGGAATGGTAAGGGGGATATAGATGTTGAACAAGAGACGCATGTTGGCCGCGCCGTCCAGTTCCGCCGATTCGCGCAGGGGCTTGGGGATATTGCGCATGGCGTTCATCATCAGGATCATATTGCCAAAGGGAATACAGGGCATGACCAGGCCCCAGAAATTTCCCACAAAGCCCACATCGCGCATGGTGAAATACCAGGGCACCAGGCCACCGCCGAACATCATGCAGAACAGGGTGTAGAGCATGTAAATGTTGCGGGAGGGGAAGCGTTTCTTGTCGTGGGAGAGGGGGAAGGCCATCAGGAAAAGGGCGATCAGGTTGAAGAAGGTACCCACCGTCACGCGGGCCACGGAAATGCCAAAGGAGCGGAGATACTGACCATCGGCCACAACGGCCTTGTAGGCTTCCAGATGGAATCCCATGGGCCAGAAGGATACCTGGCGGGCCTCTGCATAAATGCGGGAACTGAAGGAAAGGGCCACCATATGGATCAGGGGCAGCAGACACAGCAGCGTCAGGAAAATGACGATGCCCCAGATAATGCCAAGATAAATGCGGTCACCTAAGGAACGGCTTTTAATCATTTTCTTCTTCCTCCTTTCCTTAGAACAAGCGGCGGTTGCCAAACTTGGACGCCAGGAAGTTGGAAATCAGGGTCAGCACCATGCCCACGATACCGGTCATAAAGCCGATGGCAGTGGAGATGGAATACTGAGCGCTCTGGAAGCCCATGCGGTATACGTAGGTGTCCAGGACGTCGCCGGTTTCATATACGGCAGGAGTATACATATTGAAAATCTGATCGAAGCCCGCATTCAGGATGCCGCCAATCTGCAGGGCCATGACCAGCATGATGGTGGTGGAAATGCTGGGCAGGGTGATGTAGCGGGTGCGCTGGAAGCGGCTGGCGCCGTCGATGGAAGCGGCTTCGTAAAGTTCGGGATTAACGCCGGCAAGAGTGGCGATGTAGATAACGGCAGCGTATCCGAATTCCTTCCAGGCGTCGGTTACGATCATTGTTCCCTGGAAGTAATGGTTGCTTGTGATGAAACCAATAGGGGATTGGGTCAGGCCCAAGCCGGTAAGGATATTGTTGACGGGGCCGTCATTGGCCAGAATGGTGCGGACAACCACGCCCAGAATAACCCAGGAGAGGAAATGGGGCAGGTAAACGATGGTCTGGGAAATGCGCTCCCAGCGGCGATTGGCCATTTCATGCAGCATCAGTGCGTACATAATGGCCAGGAACTGTCGCAGCAGGATCTTGCCCACGGCCATGACAACCGTGTTGCGCAGCAGGGTAGCAGTGGTGGGCAGTTCGAAAATGAACTTGAAGTTATCTAAGCCCACATATGCAGATTTTTCAAAGCCCAGGGCAGGCTTGTAGTTCAGCATAGCAATCCGAACGCCCTGGAACAGGGGACGGGTGTTGAAAATTAGCATCATGATAATGCAGGGAAGCAGCATTAGATGCAACGGCCATGTATTTTTCAGGGTAACCTGACTCATTCTTCTTTTTACATCCCGGGGAACGCCCGTGGATATGCCTTTTTTCTTTGATAATTGCATATATCTGTGCTCCTCTCTGCTTTATCCTGAAAGGAAGATGGGGGAGGGGTTGCCCCCTCCCCCCCAGTAAGGTTAGTATGATGGGTTATGGATTACTTGGCCTTCTGAGCATCCACGATGGCCTGCTTTTCAGCGATGACATCGGTGCCGCCCAGCCTGTACCAGTCTTCAACAAACTGATCGAAGGCTTCGATACCCTTTTCGCCATTGAGGATCTGCATGAAGGTCTGATCTTCCATGGTCTGGAGGGTGGCCCACTTGGTCTGCATGGTAGCAGTGGTGGCTTCGGTGGCGGGCAGGATCCAGTTGATCTTATCAGCATTGCGGTTGAAGGAACCGGCGCCGATTACGAAGAAGTGCATCATGTAGCACATATCGGGATCCTGAGCAGCGATGGAGAAGGTGGAGCCGCCATCCTTGAAGCGCTTGTAAGCGGCAGCAGTGTTGTAGTCTTCGCCGAACAGGGTGTTCATATCGATTTCGCCGTTGTAGGCCTGGATGGCATGAGCGCCCTGGAGAGCCTTCTGGTTGTAGTAGGTAACCAGGATGGAGAAGGGCATCATGTAGGTGCCGTAGGGGTTATGAGCGGTGCCGCTGTAGTACAGGTTCATACCAACAGCCAGGTCGGTTTCCAGCTGCAGGTTCATGGTCTTGATGATGGCTTCCAGCTTTTCATCGCTGATGCCGGCCTTGGCTACCAGGTAAACGCTGGCGGGGTTCATCATGGGCATATTGATGACGCCGTTGGCATCCTGGATCATGGCAACATCCCAACGAACCTGTTCGGGGTTGGCGATAACCATGGAAGCGGGAACGGAAGCATTCCACCAGGGCATGGAAACGATACCGCAGGTGCCGCCCTTGTTTTCGGGGCCCTGAACCTTGGCAGCGAAGTCATCGCCGGCCACGAAGTTGGGGTTGATGACGCCTTCCTTGATCCAGCCAGCCAGCTTTTCAAGGGCAACGCGCATTTCGGGCTGCACGGAGCCGTACAGAACCTTGCCTTCTTCGTCGCAGTACCAGTATTCGGGATAAGCGTTCATGGCGCTGGTCAGCTGGTTCATAACGCCCACGCCGCTGTTCACAGCGAATACGTTGTTGCCAGCCCAGATACCCATGGTATCATCAACGCCGTTGCCATCGGGATCTTCAGCGATGAAGCGGCGGGCCAGAGTGATCAGTTCGTCCAGGGTTTCAGGCATCTTGGCGCCCAGCTTTTCAACCCAGTCCTTACGGATCCAGTACAGACCGCAGGAGTTTTCACCGCAGTCGCCGGAGGGGATAGCCAGCATCTGGCCATTGAAGGTAACCAGGTTCCGGGCCAGGCCGCTGGAGGAATCCATAGCGCCCTTCAGGTTGGGAGAAGCATACTTTTCGTAGGCGTCGGTCAGGTCAGCGATCATGCCGGCTTCGGCCAGCTGGGTCAGCTGATCGTAGTTGACGGTGAAGACGTCGGGCATGATATCCAGATCCCAAGCGGCTTCAGCGATCATCAGGTTCACGTTTTCGGTGTAGGCGCCTTCGTCAGACTGCCAATCGTGGATGTACTTCACGTTCAGGGTCTTTTCGAAGTAGCGGGTGCAGAAGTTGTCTTCCACGGTGTCGCCGTCGATGTAGGAGATGGAGGTGCGGACGCACTTACCGATGGTGAGTTCGGTGAGGGTGTCAGCCACAGGAGCGAAGTACTCGCCTTCGTAAACCGGGTTGTAGAATTCTTCTACGCCGGTTTCCAGAGCGAGGGCGCTGCTACCCAGCAGCATGCACAGGACCATGAGAGCCGCAAACAGTTTCTTCATGAGGTGCCTCCTTAAAAAAATATTCTTATACACGCACTCATCCAATGGTGCCCATTGGGGGGAGGCGTGTATAGTTTCAAAAAACGAGTGGCGGATGTTTAACGGAGCGGGAACGATTGCGCCGGTAACCCCACCGATGTAATTACTATACCATATATATTTATAAAAAAGATATCGGATTCTCAATTATGTTTTATCGTAAAACTGCTCTATTTGGACTTTTTTGCGCATACGAGTCTGGGGATGTATATAAAAATACCAGATTAAACAAGTGAAAAAATGGGAAAATTCAAACGAATTTTTGGAAAAAAACGCACCTGTTTTATGCAAAAATGGCTGGAATTGTACAGAAATAAGCAGCCGGTGAGAAGAATATTTCTCACGGCTGCGTATCGGCAGGGGAAGAGATTTGGCCTGCATGCCCCGGCGGAAGAGGAAGTAAAAATTACATCATTGGCAGCTTGCGATAGGCCTGAGGCGTTTTGCCCACATGCTTGCGGAAGGTGTGGCTGAAGTGGGCCACAGTGGTGAATCCCGTTTGAAAGGCAATTTCCTGCACGGACATTTCGGTAGTCTGCAGCAGGTGCTGGGCCTTTTCAATGCGGCTGATGATCACGAATTGATAGGGCGACATATTCATTTTCCTGGAAAACACATGGGAAAAATAGGAGGGGCTGTAGCCCACGTGCGCGGCGATATTTTCTACATCCAGGTTATCTGTCAGATGCTGCTGGATATAGGAAATGGCCTGATCCACCACCTCCGTACCGCTCAGGCCTTCTCCTGTGCCGCCGCTGTTTTCCAATAGGCGCAGCAGCATGCTGTAGAGCATCACGGAGGTACGGGCTTCATTAATGCGTTTTTGCCGCTTGATATCCTGCATGATGGTGCTGATAATATCCAACAGGGTGGCGGCGTCGTGGGTGCGGACTACATTCCCGCAGCGGTTTTCAATATCGTCGAAAATTTCCCGGGATTGGGCGCCGTCAAAATGGATAAAGGTGAAGGAGCAGGGGCCGCTGGCCTTGTAGAAATGGGGCTGATTGCAGTCCAGCAGCAACGCCTCCCCGGCATGCACCACCCCGCTGCCCCGGCGCACCTGATACACCAGATCCCCCTGCATCATCACCAGCAGCAGGAAACTGCTGAACACATTGCGCTCCACAGAATAGGAGGGAAGGCAATCGAAATACCCCACGCTGATGGGATAATAGAGCAGATGCTTCATCTTTTCAGGCAGGGGCACATAATAATGGGCGGAGGTATCCATCAATTTATCATTTTTGAATTTCACGGTGTCGCCATCCTTTCCCCGTCAGAAATCATATGTGTGCAGCGTCAAATCTAGTTCATCATAGGCGCTCCCCTGCACTTTGTCAAGCCTACATTTCCCAATTTTCGCCTTGTTATGTAAACGGGACTGTGCTATAATGCAGCCGATGGAAAACCCATTAAAAGATAAAGGACGGTGCAAATCCATATGATCGTAACGGAAATTACAAAGATCGGTGATCCGCAGATTCTGCTGTATGACGGAGTTTATTATTGCTATGCCACCAGCCATGACGAAGGATTCATGGTGTGGGAAAGCGATGATCTGGTGCATTGGCAGGATCCCGTTCTGTGCTTCAAGGGCACGGATTATTGGGCCCAGTCCCATTTCTGGGCTCCGGAAGTGGTGGAGCATCAGGGGAAATTTTATATGCACTATACCGGCCTGAGCCGGGAAAGCAAATCCTTGCGGCTTGGCGTTGCCGTAGCGGATCATCCCAAGGGCCCCTTTGTGGACGTGCATAACCGGCCCATGTTCGATCTGGGCTATGCCACCATCGACGGCTCTGTGCTCAAGTGCCCCGAAGGCAATTTCTTCTATTATTCCCGGGACTGCGGGGAAAACGTGGTGGGCGATGTGAAGGCCAGCCAGGTGTACTGCGTGCAGCTGGATGATACCCTGACCAACACCGTGGGCGAGCATCGCCTCATGACCACCCCCGATCAGCCCTGGGAAATGAAATCAAAGGAACTGAAATTTGAAGATTACGGCTGGACCCATCCCATGCTGTGGAATGAAGGCCCCTGCGTCATCTTCCGGGACGGCAAATATATCATGAATTATTCCGCCAATTATTTCGGCTCCAATGATTACTCCATCTGCGTGGCCACGGCCGATCATCCCATGGGGCCCTGGAAAAAATCCGCCCATAATCCGGTGCTCTCCAGGCGGGGTGATCTCTTCGGCGCCGGTCATAATGCATTTTTCACTGGCAAAGATGGAAAGCTGTATACCTCCTTCCATATCCAGACCGATCCCGCCCATCCCAGCGCCAACCGCCGCACCGTCATCGGTCAGGTGGATTTCACGGAAAAGGACGGCGAAATCGTCCAGACCATCGAATAATCGTCCGCTGAAATCACACAGCTGATGTGTGTACCCATTGAAAAGGGAGGACGACAGCATGACGGACAAAGAAAAAACTGCGCGTCTGGACCGTATACTGCATGCCAAATATCCGGATATCAAGGAAAGTGAATATGAGGAATTCCGGGATCATTGGATCCGCAAGCGGGAGAAACTGAAACTTTGGCTGATCCTCGGCGGCACATTGGTGCTGCTGGGGGGCGCAGCGTTAAGCAAGGTCTCCATGGCGGCCTTCTGGTGCGTGGTTATCAGCGGCTTCGCCATCTCCATGACAGGGGCGGCCCTGGGGCAGTATCTGCCGGCGGTGAAGCCGAAAAAAGTGGCGGACGTGCCGGAGGAATTCCTGACGGCAGATCGCATTGCCCGGGATTGTGCCAAGGGAAAGAAAGGATCTATAGGCTGGTTTTTCCTTTTTTTCACATTGGCCGTTGCCGTGTGCGGCATACCAGCCAATGGACTGGAAGGCATTCTGAACCTCTGGTGGCTGTTTGGGCCGTTGGCTGCGCTGTGCATTTTTTTCATCATTCGTGCACAGATCAAAGGCCGGAAGCTGGAAGCAGAGCTGCAGCAGGGGGATTTCCATCTGATCTGCTCTCCCCTGATCGATAAGGAAGAGGAAGAAGATTCCACCGGCGATACCACCACCTATGAATGGTATCTGTATTTCAATTGTCATGATGAGCACGGCCGCTATAAACTGAAAACCTCCCAAAATCAATTTGCCATTGCGGAGAGCGGCAAGGATTTTTATGTGGTTCTGCGCAAGAACCGTAAAGGAATAATGGAGGCGGTCAACGCCTATCGCGCCGAGAAAAATCCTCTGGACGCCCAGCTGAAGGAAATGCTCAAGCGTGATGCAG
Organism: Clostridiales bacterium; assembly: GCA_015056265.1. Lineage (GTDB taxonomy): Bacteria > Bacillota > Clostridia > Christensenellales > Aristaeellaceae > RUG563. The sequence goes on along the minus strand of SVGR01000001.1, from coordinate 52,028 downwards.
CGCTGACAGGCAAGCCGCTCACCATGGAGGAAGAATTGGAAAACGCCAAGGCGCGGCTTGCCGCCCATAAAGAAAAAATCCAGCTTTCCCCGGAGGAAGCGGAAGCCATGCAGCCCACAATCAACAGCTGGAGCCAAAGGGCCATGACCCTGCTGTGGATTGCCGTTGCCGTAACTATTGTATGCATCGTGCTGAGCGTCATCATGATGTTTCGGATCAATGCGCTGGAGAATTCTTCTTCCTGGCTCAGCGAACCCCGGGATGTTGCCTGGTATTGGAAGTTGCTGCTAACAATGGTCTATTTTGCAGGCTGCGGCTTACCCTTCTGGCGCCATTTCCGCTATATCAAGCAAATCAACGCTTATCAAGAGCGGATGCTGATTCTAAACAACTCCCGGTATGGCTGCCTGCGCGTATTTCTCCTTTGTTTTGTGTGGTTTGGCAGCTTTGCCATGTCCATATTGCTGCTTTGCATCTGGCGGGTGCTCACTTAATGCTCCATTCAAAAGGGCTGCTGCAGAATTTTTCCGCAGCAGCCCCTTTTTTCTATTGTGGATTTACACCGGATGATCCCGATTAATAGGCCTTGGCGAAATACATTACCTTATCGGCCTTCTTGCCGCAGCAGACGCAGGTATCGCCGATGGGGGTCTGATCGAAGGGCATATTGCGGGAGGTAGCGCCGGTTTCTTCTTTGATCTTATCCTCGCAGGCACGATCGCCGCACCACATGGCCCGGGCGTAGCCGCCGTTCACCTGTTCCGTAAGCTCTTCATAGGTGAAAACATCCTTGGTATGAGAGAGACGGAAATCATTGGCGATGGTATACATATTCTTCTGGATATCGTCAAGCAGCTTCTGAATTTCTTCCGCCAGATTATCCAGGGAAATGGTGGTCTTTTCGAAGGTATCCCGGCGCATCACGGTAGCCACGCCGTTTTCGATATCCCGGGGGCCCATTTCAACGCGGACAGGCACGCCCTTCAGCTCCCATTCGTTGAACTTCCAGCCGGGGGATACGTTATCCCGGTCGTCCAGCTTCACCCGGACGCCGGCATTCTTCAGGGTCTGGAAAGCCTCTTCGCACTTTTCCATAACCCCGCCCTTGTGGGCGGCGATGGGCAGGATCACCGCCTGGAAGGGGGCGATTTTGGGGGGCAGCTTCAGGCCGCGCTCGTCGCCGTGGGTCATGATGATGGCGCCGATGAGGCGGGTGGATACGCCCCAGCTGGTTTCATGGCAGTATTCCAGCTTGCCTTCCTTGGACAGATACTGCACTTCGAAGGGCACGGAGAAATTGGTGCCGAAGTTATGGGAGGTGCCGGCCTGCAGGGCCTTGCCGTCCTGCATCATGGCTTCCACAGAATAAGTGGCCCGGGCGCCGGCGAACTTTTCCTTATCGGATTTCTGGCCGGCGTAGACGGGGATGGACAGGTTTTCTTCGCAGAATTTCTGGTAAACCTTCAGCATCATCTGGGTTTCTTCTTCTGCTTCTTCGGCGGTGGCGTGGACGGTGTGGCCTTCCTGCCACCAGAATTCAGCGGTGCGCAGGAAGGGGCGGGTGGTCTTTTCCCAGCGCATCACGGAGCACCACTGATTATACTTCATGGGCAGATCGCGGTAAGACTGCACCCACTTGGAGAACATGGTGCAGAAAATGGTTTCGCTGGTGGGGCGTACGGCCAGCCGCTCCTGCAGAGGTTCGTTGCCGCCCTGGGTGACCCAGGCCACTTCGGGGGCAAAGCCTTCCACATGATCCGCTTCCTTCAGTAGCAGGGATTCGGGAATCAGCATGGGCATGGATACGTTTTCGTGGCCCGTTTCCTTGAACATCTGATCCAGCTGATCGTGGATCAATTCCCAAATGCGGTTGCCGTAGGGCTTTAAGGCCATGCAGCCCCGGACGGGGGTGTAATCCATCAGATCGGTCTGGGTGACCACATCGGTATACCACTGGGAGAAATTTTCATCCCGGGGGGTAATGTGCTGCACAAATTCCTGTTTCTTTTCCTTGGCCATGGGTATTCCCTCCTCAAAAAATAAAGCCCTCCGTCCTTTGCAGGGACGAAGGGAAGCTTCGCGGTACCACCTTGCTTGGCGCAGCCTTTCCTTCTGAAATCCATAACGGAGTTTCAGAAATCCACGCATCCATGCGCCCATCTTTCACGCCCTGTAACGGGAGCACCCGGCGGTGATTGGCCGCTGCCACAGGGGCGGGTAAAGGGCCTGCGCGCATCTTTCAGCCAAGGACGCGCTCTCTGCCAATCGGCTCTCCATTCCCCCGGAATGCCTTTGCAATTGCATTTATTATACAGGAAGTGAGCAGGAATTTCAAGGGGAAATAAGAAAAAACGGCTTCTGTAAAAAACTGAATGTTTCGGGATTTTGATGACCCGAAACGCTTTTTACAGGTTTTTCAATGCGCTTAATAACTCTTCCAGCGCGTCAGCTTGGTCGAGCTGAGAAATGGTGTAGCTTTTCAGACAAATTTCATCACAAGCAAGTTCAGCATAAAGTTCAGCACTGGTCGTTTCAGTTAACATATAGTAGGCAGTGCCCAGCACTGGAGAATAGATGAGGGTAAGTAGGGTCTCATCATTGCAAAAGAACAAGACAATTTCCGACGCAGTGCGGCCTACATATACGTCATGTGCCAGAGACAACTCAAACTGTTCATCAAGTACATCAGCCATGTACATATCGAAAACAAGACAACCATACAGGAGTGCACGATTTTTAGCGCTTTCACACCATTCGGAAGTAGAGTATTCTGCCGCGTTGGTCAGACCGGGATCAAATTCTAGGGCATCACTTTCCGCCATTGCAACAGCGCAGCAGGAAACCATCAGGCACAGGGCCAGGAGCAAGGAAAACAGTTTCTTCATTTAAATTACCTCTCTCTCTTTCTCTCAAGTTTCATGAGTAGGCATCGATGCTGGAAACATTATACACCAAATATGGTGTAAATGTCAATACGCCACTTCTGATGTACATATACTAAATTGCATTCAATTTGTATTTTCATCGGAGGAAGACATGAAGGAATATTGGGAGATCATCCGGGAGCTGAGAGAGGATCGGGATTTGAAGCAGGCGGACATTGCGGCGGTTCTGCACACCACCCAGCAGGTGTATTCCCGCTATGAGAACGGCATCAATGAAATGCCCATCCGGCACTTGAAAACCCTGTGCCGGTTTTACGGCGTCAGCGCCGATTATGTCCTGGGTCTGGAGAAAAAACGCATCAAATAAAAATGAATTTTGGCAAATCTATTGCAAATTCTACCCAAAATGCGTATAATGATGGCGAGTATTTGATTAGGAGGCGTATGTCATGAATGCTCTGGCTCTGTTGAAGACGGTTTTCCCCTTCTCCTTTGTTGAGAAGAAGGATGTTGCTGCGCTGGTCATTAACGTGCTGATCTACCTGGTGGTAGGCATCGTTGCCGGCGTTCTCATCGGCGTGCTGGCCAAGATTCCGATTGTCGGCGTGATTGTTGGCATCGTGGGCGGTTTGGTTGATCTGTATGTGCTGGCAGGCATCGTGATTTCCTGCCTGGATTATTTCAAGATTCTCAAGTAATTGCATGAATCAAGCCTCTTGGCTGGGGCTGATATATACAGTACCGGCCAAAGGAAGATGGAAAAATGAACCGGTCTAAAGGGCTTGTTGTCCGCGTGTGGCAGACGGCAAGCCCTTTTTTCTTGCTTTTGATGCGTTGGAAACTATAGCAAGCAGTGTATTCATGCCGACGAAATGAAGAACGTGAAAATCCCTTGCTGATACCGGCGCCCTGCAGGCGAAAACAGGCGTCGTGCCTATGGGGAACGCCGGAAGAATACCCACAATTGTGCCTCATGTCAGCGCACCTGTAATGCAATTGGCGTATGTGCGACCATGCCTCACCGGAAATTTCCGCGTCCGTATAGCGGCGGATGGGCATTCCGCCAAGAAATGCACTAGCGGCGCCGCCATGACCATCGCAGACAAGATCGTCCTCGGTATTGTGGGCATGGATAGCAATAACATATTTCTTCCCATAGTGCGTAGTTATGGGGAGGGGAGATATTCCACATTTTTTTCTTATGTAATGCGTTTTACTTTTTGTGCAGGTGGTTGTATTTTGGACTGAGAAGCCGATACAATCGGGAATCCCCGCATAGGAAAAGAGCAGATCGTGTCCTTTTTCCATCAGATAATCGAGCAAATATCTTCAAATATCGTGTAGAGGCGGACTGTCTAAATGGCTCCGTCAGCCGCCATCTGATTGAGAATACGCCGTCCATACGGCTCCTCCGCGGCACTGGTGGGATGAAATACGCAGGCGTTCCAGCCGATGAGCAGGGCAAGCAGGCCATTCTTTTCACGGAAAGGAAGGATGATGCTTGATATGATGTTGAACGTGTGGTAGAATCAATTCAAAACTGACGAATAAAGGAGAATGAAATAAAGGATGGAAAACGGAACGCGCTTTACGTATGAACGCATTCGGATGATGGGCGGCTTTGATGGCAAAGAGTGCAAAATCTGCCCGCAGATCGTTAAAACCGAACAAGGGATATTCATGACCTACACCATGCTGTTACTTTCGGGGATCGACGTGGTTAACGATATCTTCTTTGTAAAAAGCACGGATGGCGGAAAGACCTTTGGACTGCCCGAAATGCTGGAAAAAATAGAAACAAAAGAAAACGGCGTGCGAACAATTTTCATGCCGGGGCTGGAATTTTACAGTAAGTACCACAAAAAGTGGTTTGTCTTTGGCAGGCACACCAGCTATGAAAATGATCGGGAGCCCATCATGATTGGCGGCATTGCCATTGGCGAGGCGGGATATACGCTGCGCAGTCCGGAAAACGGCCATTATGTGGAAAAAGTACGTCCGCTGCCCATGCCCTTTGATACGGTTTCTGCCACGCCTTTTGGGCAGATTGTGGAATATGAAAACGGAGATTTTTTGCTGACATTCTATGCCACGCCGGCAGGAAAAATCAAATCGAGGGCGGTGGCGGTGCGGTATCGGTACGAAAACGGTGTGATTACCATTGCCCAGGCGGGGGAAGCGCTGGCGTATCCGGAGGCAGGCCGGGGCCTGGATGAGCCATCGGTGGCCAAATTGGGCAATCGATATTATATGACGCTGAGAACCGATGAACAGGGGATGATATCAGTAAGCGATAACGGGCTTACCTATTCTGCGCCTATCCCGTGGAAATGGGATGACGGCAGCATTCTTGAAAACTACAATACCATGCAGCGGTGGATCCGGCATAAGGACGGGCTGTATCTGGCCTATACCCGGCGAGGGGCCAATAACGATCATGTATTCCGCCACAGGGCGCCCCTCTTCATGGCGCGGTTTGATGAGGAAAGGATGTGCCTGGTTAAGGATTCCGAGGTGATTCTAGTGCCTGAATTAGGGGCCAGGCTGGGCAATTTCAATGTGACAGAGCTTTCGGAAAATGAATTCTGGCTGTCCACGGCGGAATGGATGCAGCCCAGCGGATGCGAAAAATATGGCAGCGATAATTCCCTCTGGATTGCAAAAATTCGTTTTGAATAAGCCATTATTCAGTCCGTCGGGACGTTAAAAGCGCAGGTATTTGCCTGCGCTTTATTTTTATACAAGAAAAACGGCTGTCGGAAAAAACAACAGCCGCAGGGATGTGTGAACTTTTCCTGGGGAATACGGATCAGTCGTGGGTACCCTTTTCTACGGTTTTCAGGATGGCCTCGCCCTCTTCCCGGGTGCGGGTGTGGACGATCAGATACAGGCCCCGGGAAGACAGCTGTTCCATCAGCACCGGCACCTGATGGGGCTCGGCGATGATGATCAGGCTTTTGCCGGCGGCCTGGATGCGTCTGAGCTCCGGCAAATACTCGGTGCAGGGCTTCTGTCCTACTACCTGAGTCCACTGGATGGCCTTCAATTCGGGAATGGACAGCAGGCTGTCCAGATGGCGGATCTGCTCCACCCCGTCCAGATGATACAGGGGATATTCCAGGAAACGGCACTGGGCCTGCAGTTCGGGCAGAATAAATTCATCAAACATACCCTTGGAGATCATCACGGAAAGATCGCACTGCATCATGGCATGCAAGCCGGGAGCCCAGGTATTCAGCCAATCCAGGCAGCTGCCGCCGTTTACGCCTTTAACGATATCATAGACCTGGGAATGAATGCGCTCATAGACAGGCTGGATTTTTTTCAGGGCGTCGCCCATGATTTCCGGCTCTTCCGTCAGGGCGATCAGCATTTCTTCCGATCCCATCAGATGGGCCAGGGCGTCCGCATTGCCCTGGTCATCGCACATGCCCACCAGGTAATCGCCCCGGCTGTCCTGGGAAAGGGCGCGGGCCAGTTCCAGGGTTTTTTGGTAGAGGAAGCTGCTTTCCTCAAATACCAGATCGGATACGTCTTCCAGGGAAGGCTCAAACCATACGGTGGTGGGCTCATATACGGGCTTGGCCCCGCGGAAAAAGCCGGCATGGCCGGCGGAGCCCAGATTGAGCATGATGCAGGGGAATGCTTCCCCCAGATAAGCAGAGCGCTCCATCATGCCCCGGTTATAGCGGATGATCAGTTCCGGATCCGTCCAATAACGGAACAGATCGCTGCGGTCGGGGGGCGGGATGACGCTGAAATCCTGGGCACGGATGCTGACACAGCAGCGGTCCAGAACCTCCTGATTCCAGAATGCGGTCAGGCGTTGCTGGGCTTTGGGCCAATCTTCCTTATAACGCATAAGACGGTCTCCTTTCAAACAAATGCAGGGTGTTTTCGGGGATTGACGGCGCATTTGCCGCGAAACATGGAGAAAAAAACGATTAACTCGCCCTCATTATAGCTCGCATACAGGCGAAATGATAGGAGTTTCCGCTGTATTTTATGGACTGCAATCCCAAATTTCCAGGCGCGGGCGCTACATGGCGCCCTTCAGCTGACGGGTGTTCATCCGACGGGACGCAACGGCATACGCCGGGATCAGGAACAGCATGGACAGCCCCCAGGCGGCGGTATTGGCATAGATCACGGCCTGGAACCCGAAATGCCGATAAGCCAGATAGGAGATGATCACCTGGGCGATCAATTCAAAAATCCCGGCCCACATGGCGATGGAGGAATAGCCCATGCCGTGGATGGTATTGCGCAAAACCATTAGCACCGCGAAGAAGAAAAAGCCGATGCTCACTGCCTGCAGATAGGCCTGGATGCCGTCATAAACAGCCATATCATCCGTGATGACAAAGAGCCGGCTAAAGGGCGTGCCCAGGGTAATGGCGATGAGCCCCATGATCATGGAAACGGCCAGACCGAAGATCAGGGAGGCATTCACGCCTTTGCGGATGCGATCGGGCCGTTTGGCGCCGATATTCTGCCCGGCATAGACGGACATGGCTGTACCCAGGGAAAAGAAGATCGCAGTGAGCAGGTTTTCCACCTTTTTGCCGGATGCAACCGCCGAGGCGGCCACCGGACCGCAGAGATTGACGGTCACCTGAGTGATGATATGGGCAAAGGAGGTAAAGCATCCCTGGATGCCCATGGGCATGCCGGCGCCGAGCAGGCCTTGGGTGATATTCCATTCCAGGCGCAGTTCCTTCCGGCGGGGGAGGATTTCCCGGTGTCTGCTCACAGTAAAAACAATGCAGCACAGATCCGTCACCAGATAGGAGGAGAAAATGGCCAGCCCCGCTCCCCTGGCCCCCAGCCGCAGGAAGCCCACATACAGCACATGGAAAACAAGATTGAGGATGGCCAGCACCGTGACGAAAAGCGCCTGGGTTTTGCTGGAGCCCACGGCGCACAGCACATTGCACAGCACATTGAACAGCATGATCAGGCCGGTGGCGGCAAAATAAACGAAAAGATAATCATAGGCGTCGTCGATATATACCTCCGGCGTCTGCATCCATTGCAGAATGGGCCGGGTGAGGGCCATGGATAGGCCGGAAATGACCAGCGAAATAATCAGGGTGAGGGTAAGCGTATTCCCGATGGATTTACGGACGCCGTCGGGATTATTGGCGCCATAATGGCGGGCCACGGGAATACCGAAACCGGCGGCTGCGCTGGTGGCAAAGCCTACAATCAGCCAGATGACGGGGGCAGTAGAACTGACAGCCGTCAGGGAAGCCAGGCCTTCAAATCGCCCCATTACCACGGTGCTGACAAAGCTCATGGCGTTTTGCAGCAGCCTGCCCAGAAACAGAGGCATGGTAAACAGGATGATTTGCCGCAGAGGAGAACCGGTGGTCAGATCTTTCTTCATAATATAAATCGCATGCCTCGGATGACCTATGGATTGCGCTGGCAGCCCCAAAAGGATGCCAGCGCATAAGAGAAACATTTCTTCAATGAATGCGGATCAGGGGTTGATCCAGATGACCATTTCCGTTACGCCCCGGTTGGCGAAGGCGTAATAGGGGATGAAGGTAAGGGACTGGGGCTTTCGGTCATTGGGATTATAGATGCGGTACAGGGTATCAAATTTTTCCGCTGCTCTCCGCCATCCTTCGGCCTTCAGCACGGGCAGGATGAATTCCTTGCTCTCTTCCGCGGTAATGGGCTGATCCAGGCGAATGTGCAGATCCCTCAGATCGCAGCCGTTGTCCACTCCTTCCAGGCAGTAAAGCACGGGGCCCCGCATAATGGCGATGCGGCCGGCGTCATCCAGCACATGGGGGGAAGCCTCTACCGCATAGGGCTGGATATCAAAATTGATTTCGATCTCTTCGTCCCAGGCGTCCAGATAGGCATATCCTTTTTCCAGGGTATAGGCTGCCGCCTTGCCAGAGCGGGTGATGGTGTATTTCTGGCACCAGGCGGGGATGCGCAGGGCCAGCCTCTTTTGTCCGCCGCCCACCTTGATTTTTACCAGTCCATCCTGGGGATAGAGGGTGCTGATAGCGGCATGGATGTCGGCCCCATCCGCGTCGAAGCAGGCCTCATTGGGGATGTACTGGTGGATGAAGAGGGTATCCTCATTCCAGGAATAGATGTGGTCCCCCAGGGAGGCGATGAAGCGGGTGATATTGGGCGGGCAGCAGGAGGTATGGAATACGGTGGCACGCTGCATGGCAGGCATCCGGGTGGAATCCTTGGCGAATTTTTCCTTGCCGGTTTGCTTGGGGTCGATTTCCAGGGGATTTTCGTAGAAGAAGGCGTCGCCGGTGAGGGAGGTGCCGGAGAGGAAGCCGTTGTAAAGCACCCGCTCAAAGGTGTCACCGTATTTGCTGTCAGGCTCCAGCATCAGCATGCGCTTGGCGAACATCATCAGGGAAATGCTGGCGCAGGTTTCAGAATAGGCGGTCTGATTGGGCAAATCGTAATCCACGGTAAAGCCTTCACAGCGGAAGGTGGAGCCGATGCCGCCGGTGATGTACATCCGCTTGTCGTTGATGTTGTCAAACAGCTTCCGGCAGGCGTTGAGCAGCGCTTCATCCTCATCTTCATAGGCCACATCCGCCATGCCGCTGTACAGATAGCCCGCCCGCACCGCATGGCCTTCGGCGGTCTCCTGTTCCCGGACGGGCAGATGGGATTGATCCATACGGTGCGTGCCCCAATCCAGAATGGGCTTATCTTTATCGTTATTGCCCCGCTGATCGATGAAGAAGCGGCTCAGATCCAGATAGCGTTTTTCACCGGTGAAACGATACATCTTCACCAGCGCCAATTCGATTTCCGGATGGCCGTCGGTGATAAAGGCGGCGGAGTTTTCCTGCAGGAACACCTTTTCTACGCAGTCCACCATGCGGATGGCGCAATCCAGCATCTTTTTTTTTCCGGTGGCCTGATAATAGGCGATGGCCCCTTCCAGCAGATGCCCCAGACAATAGAGCTCATGCCGGTTACGGTCATTCCAACGGGTGGTGGGTTCAAACTGCAGAATCCACATCTGATAATAGCCGTCGACACTTTGATTCTTTTCAATCAGGTCAATGATCTGATCGCACAGGGGGATATACATTTCGGCTTTATCCCGATGCTCGCCCATTAGGATATAGGAAACGGATTCAATCCATTTTTCAATATCGCTGGACCACCAGAAGATGGGTTTGTTGGGCATGCCTTCCCGCCAATTGCCCTGGAAAGCATCAAAGCGGCCGGTATCCATAAAGCGATTCTTGACGGCATGAACGGTTTTTTCGGCATTCAGCCGCTGGCGGTGCTGCCAAAAGCCCTCATTGATGTGAACATTGGTGAATGCAACGGGCTTGCTCTTATTCATAGCTGTGCCTCCTTCAGGATGTGATTCAGGTTTTAATCCAGATCATCATTTCGTTAACGCCTCGATTGGCATGGGCGAAATAGGGGATGAACCGAAGCGTGCAGGGGGATTTATCCTCAGTATAGAAGCGGTACAGCCCGGGATAGCGGCTTGCCTCCCGACGGAAGCCTCTGGTTTCCAGGACGGGGAACGGGATGAGATCGCCAGATACTTCTTTGATGGGATGGAAAGGATCCAGCGTGATATCCCTCAGATGCTTGCCGTTGTCGATTTCCTCCAGGCAGTAGACCATGGGCCCGCGCTGCAGCGCAGCAAAGCCGGCAGTTTCCCTGATACGGGGATCGGCTTCCACTGGGAAGGGGGATATATCCAACTGTAGTGTGATTTCATCCTGAGGCAATTGGATATAGACGTATCCCTTTTCCATGCGGCAGGGCAGGGACGCACCTTTGGCGGTGACGGTAAAGGAAGCACACCAGCTAGGAATGCGCAGGGCAAGGGTGTCGGCATGCAGTCCATTCAAGCCGAAATGAATGGCGCCGGAAAGGGGATAATCGGTTTCCACAGTGATGCGGCCCAAATCTCCAAGATCGCCTTCACTTGCCATGAACTGATGCACGTATAGGGTGCGGCCGCGGATAGAATACAGCCGGCTGCCCAGTTGAGCCAGAACACGGCAGGCATAGAACATGCGCCGGTCATTGATGGCGTCCGTTCCCCATCTTTCCAGGGCATGCAAACCGCCGGGTGTGGCGCAGAAGATCTGCCGATCGATGAGCGCAGGATCAACTGCCAGAGGATTGGCGGAAAAGAAGGAACTGCCATCCAGGGAAATGGATGCCAGGAACACATTGTACAGCGTTCGCTCCCATGCATCGCCGTAGCGGCCATCCGCTTCCAGCAGGGTCATATCCCAGGAAAAATCCAGAAATTTAGCGGCAGCTTCCAGTTCGCAGTAGGGGAAATAATGGGGCAGATCATAGGGCACGGTGAAGCAGCGCCCTGTGGATCCTACAGCGCCGGTGATGTACATGTGCTGGGTTTCGATATTTTCAAACAGGGCTTTTGCCTGTGCCGTCAGCGCATCATTTCCTTCGATAGCTGCCAGTTGGGCGATGGCACTGTATAGCCGCAGAGCGCCTACGGCATATCCTGCAGCTTCTTTTTGCTCCAGTCCGGGCAAATGCGTCTGATCGAAAAGCGGGCTCGCCCAGTCAAATTCCGGCTTGTCCTTGAGGTTATTGCCCCGCTTTTCCACGAAAAAGCGGGTTAGCCGACGGTAGCGGTCATCACAGGTTACCCGGTACAGCGCAAGAAGCGGCTGTTCGATGCCCACATTGGGATCGGTGCAGAAGGCGGCGGTTCCTTCGGTACAAAAGCATTTTTCAATGAAATCCGCCAGCTTAATCGCACAATCAATCAACTTCTGGCTGCCGGTAGCCTGATAATGGGCGACACCGGCGGCAATCAGCTTGCCGGCAGCGATCAATTCATGATGGGTACGATGAGAAAAAATTTGGTTGGGAGCTGGATTTCCACGGTTATAATAGCCGTTTTCCTGTTGGTGGGCAACAATGGAATCGATCATGCTGTCAATGAGCGGAACGAGCGCGGAGATCTGATCATTATAACCGGATTGGGTCAACCCGGCAACCCCTTCGATAAACATTTCCGCCTCTGCATACCAATCGTTTGTTTCCGGGCCCAGTGACCAGGGGCCTTGGCCGCCGTCCAGCGCCGCATTCCATCCTTTTTTCTCATAGGCAAGCTTGATGGCAGCCGTCAGCTGATCTGCAAGGGTGCGGGTACGCATATCCCAATAGCCGGGGCGAAGGGATGCCTGGCAGGCGGAAACGGTGGGTTGCTTATTCATTGCCTTCCCTCCTTTTAGTAGCTTTGGAGGGTACATGATCCATCCAAACCAGCATTTCATTCTTTCCTCTGTTGGCAAAGGTGAAATAGGGGATGAGGGTCAAATCCTGAGCAGAGCGCGCATCGGTATAGCGCTGATACAACCCGGAGAAACGGTTTTTGTCCCGGCGAAAACCGGTGGCTTTCAGTACGGGGAAGGGGAAAAGGGCGTTTTCTTCCGGAGTGATGGGGGCATTGGGGTCCAGCCGGATATCCTTGAGGTAGGGGCCGTTATCCATTTCTTCCATGCAATAGACCACTGGCCCCCGCTGTACGGCTACCAGGCCGCCATCCTCATGCACAAAGGGGTGGGCTTCCACCAGGAAGGGGGGCATATCCAGGTTCAGGGTGATGGTGTTTGCCGGCAGGGAAAGATAGGCATAGCCCTTGATGATTTCCGGGGTTACACACTTTCCGTCGGCAAAGATGGCCCAATTCTGGCACCAGCCTGGGATACGCAGGGCGATGCGGCCGGGACTGGCGCCTCGGATCTCCAGGGTGATCTGGCCGTCTGCGGGATATTGAGTCTGCTGGGTGATATGCATTTCCCCCTGCTCCAGCGAGATGCGTGCATCACTTTCCAGATACTGATGCACATACAGGGTATCCGCATCCCGGGTGTAAGCGAAGCCCCCAACAATGGGCACCAGCCGGGCCACATTGGTCAGGCAGCAGATGTTTGTATCGTTTCGCCGTTCCTGCCACATATGGGTGCGGTTGTCAAAGGGGATTTTTTTGAAAATTTCCTGCCCCAGCATTTTGGGATCCATTTCCAGGGGATTCTCATAGAAGAATTTTTTCCCATCCAGAGAGTTTCCGGAAAGGAAGGCGTTGTACAGCACCCTTTCCAGGGTATCCGCATAGCGACTGTCATTTTCCAGCAGCAGCATGCTCATGCAGAAAATGATCATGGAATAGCTGGAGCAGGTTTCACAATAGGCCTTATCATTGGGCAAATCGTAATCGTAGGTGAAGCCCTCATCCAAATGGGTGGATCCGATACCGCCGGTGAGGTACATCCGCTTTTCGGTAATGCTTTCAAATAGGGTTTTGCAGGCCCGAACCAGGCTTTCATCCCCGTTTTCATAGGCCAGATTGGCCATGCCGTTGTACATGAACAGCGCCCGGACGCCGTGGCCTTCTGCGGTGAGCTGCTCCCGCACCGGCAGGTGGGACTGATCCAAACGGTTATTAAACCAATGGCTAAGGGGTTTATCCACGTCAAGGTGGCGGCCACGCTCTTCTATGCAGTAGCTGCACAGGTTCAGATACCGCTCATCGCCCGTCTCTCGGTACAGATCCACCAGCGCCTGCTCGATGCCTTGATGGCCGTCGGTGATATATGCGGCGGTTTTATCGATCCTTACATTCTTTTCGATGCAGTCCGCCATGCGGATGGCGCAATCCAGCAGCTTTCGCTTGCCGGTGGCATGGTAATAGGCGATGCCCCCCTCGATCAGGTGACCCATCAGCATCAATTCGCAGGCATTGCGGTTCTGGAATTTTTTCAATGGATGGGTGGTGGCCATCACAAAGCGGTTGTAATACCCATCCGGCTGCTGCATTTCTTCAATCTTATCGATCAGCAGATCGCAGAAGGGGATAAAATGGGCCACCCTGTCCTCATGGCCGCAGAGGATGGATTGACTGACGGCCATGATCCACTTTTCAAAATCGTACCAGCACAGGATCCGCTCCGTCAGGGTGATGTTTTCCCATTCCTTAGGCAAATCAACGGTTTTTCGGTCGGGATAGATTTTCTTCAGTCGGGATTGATTGCCCGCCTGATATTCCCAAATGCGCTTGCATTCTTCGATGGTGACCTCTTCATTCAGGCGTTGGCGCTTTTCCCAATAGCCGCCGGTGATGCGTACATTGGAAAAATCAACGGGTGATTGCTTCTTCATGACGGCTGATGCCCCTTTCTTCATGATCGGAGAGGGCCGGGCCTGAGGGTTACTCCTTTAGTGCGCCCACCACAATACCCTTGGTAAAGTGGCGCTGCAGCAGGGGATAGACCACCAGAATGGGCACGGTGGCCAGCACGATCTTTGCGGCGTTGAAATTCATACCGTTCAGCTTGGCCCTGGCCAGGATGGCTTCGATATCGGAAGTGTCGCTGAGAGTCTGCATCTTCAGGTTCAGGGCATTCAGATACGTTTGCAAGGGATAGCGTTCCACCCGGTTGAAGTAGATGACGCCGGTGAACCATTCATTCCAGGTGCCCACCATGCAAAAGAGGGTAAAGGTGGCAATAGAGGCGATGGACATGGGCAGGTATACCCGTACCAGCAGCGCCCAGGGGCCGGCGCCGTCAATGAAGGCCGCTTCATCCATTTCCCGGGGAATATTGCGGAAAAAGTTCATCATCTGAATGCCGCCCCAGATATCCAGACAGCCGGGAATGATCAGCACCCAGAAATTGTTGTAGAAGCCCAAGGTCTTATTGATCAGGAAAGAGGGGATCAGACCGCCGCCAAAGAGTAGGGGAATGATATAGTAGATCATGATCTTGCCCCGGATACGGAAATGCTTTTCGCTTCTGCTCAGGGGGAAGGCCATCATGATTTGCATGAACAGGCACAGAGGCACCCGCAGGATCACGCGCTTGACGGAGATGAAGAAGGAATTGAAGAATACGCCTTCCTTCACCAGATGTTCATAGGCGGCCAGGGTGGGCTTGATGGGCCAAAGGGCGACGGCGCCGGCATTTACGGCGGAGGCGTCGGAAAAGGAAATGGCCACCATATTGATCAGGGGAAGAAGACAGGAAAAGCCCATGATGCCCAGCAGGATATAGATAATGACCAGGGGAAAATCCATGCGCATCCGCCGGCCATTGATAACCAGCATTTCTTTTTTCTTTTTCGCTGTATGTACCATTTATGATGCCTCCCTTCTCAGAAAATACGATAGTCGGAATATTTCTGGGCCAGCCACCAGGAGGTGAGCACCAGCACCAGGGAAATGACGGAATTAAGCAGGCCAACAGCCGCGGAGTATCCCATTTCGCCGCCCACAAGGCCCATGCGGTACACATATGTAGCCAATACGTCGGCGCTTTCATACACTGTGGGGTTATAAAGGTTGAAGATTTGGCCAAAGTCGGAATTGAGCACGCCGCCCAGGGAGAGGGTCAGATTCAGCAGCATCAGGGGCTTGAGGGCGGGCAGGGATACGTGAATAATGCGCTGGAAGCGGGAGGCGCCATCCATTTCCGCCGCTTCAAAAAGGTTGGGGTTGACGTTGGTCAGGGCGGCGATGTAGATGATGGCCCCGGCGCCGAAATCCTTCCAGGCATCGGTGGCAATAACCATGATTCGGAACCAGGTGTTGTCTTCAAAGAATAGGATGGGTTTATCTGTAAACAAGGTGATGATATTGTTCACCAAGCCGTTATAGCCGAACATTTGCTTGAACGTGAAGCCTAGGATAACCCAGGAGAGGAAATTGGGCAGATATACCATGGTCTGGATGGAGCGCTTGTAGCGCACGTGGAATACTTCGTCCAGCAGAATGGCAAAGAGAATGGGAATGGTGTAATTGAAGAACATTTTGGTTACGGACAGGATCACCGTATTGAGGAATACCTGACCGATCTTGGAGGAGGTGAACACCATTTCAAAATTGTACCAGCCTACCCATTCGGATTTCAAAAAGCCGCGGGCAGGATTAAAATCCTGGAAGGAGATAATAACGCCGAACATGGGGATATAATTGAAAATAAAGATATAGACGAGGCTCAGGGAGAGCATCCCGAAATAAATCCATTCATTTTTTGTGAATGGTTTCCTCTTTTTTATGGCTTTTTCAGCCATTTTCATGGTCATTTCTTTCATGCATTTCATCCTTTCGTTGGCTTGGTATCAGAAGGAGGGCGATGCTCTCTCGGCAAAAGATAATCGGAAGAAATAGGAAAAAAAGGCCGGATTGCGGGAATGGGCGGCTTGCGCCGCCCATTCCTTTGATTATGCAATTGAGAAATTACTGGAAAGCGGCGTTGACTTCATTAATGATGCGTTCGCCGCCCTGGCTCATCCAATCTTTGACGAAGGTATCAAAGTATTCGATGGGCTTTTCACCCTTGATGATGGAAAGCACGGTGGTGATTTCCAAAGCGCCGAGATCACCCCAGCGGGAGTTCATGGTGCGGGTGGGCAGGGGATATACGTTGTTGAGCAGGTTATAATTCTCAGCGTACTTAACATTCAGATTCTGAGCTTCGAGATTGGTTACGTTCTGCCAGGTGCCGATGGAGGTGTCTTCGCCGGCATACCAGGCCTTGCGCTTTTCATAATTCATGATGGTGCTTTCGGTGGCACCTTCGGGCACGATACCATCATTGTACCAGCCTTCCCAGTTGGCGTTGCTGCGCTTGTAGCTCTGCAGCGTGCCGTCGGGGAAAGTGGCATAGATTTCGATGGGCCAAGAAGCGTTGCCCACGCCGGCCACGCCATCATAAGCATGATAAACATCGGCGGGAAGAGTGCGTTCATACACTTTTCCGTTGACGTTGAGCGCTTCACCAAAGTTGGCAATAACGTTCTTTTCGGTCATGATGTTCAGCAGCTTTACAGCAACTTCGGGATGCTCGCAGTTGGCGCTGACTACGAAATAGCGGCCGGCAGAGGGATCCACACCGAAGGAGTAGTAAGTGCCGTCTTCAGAGAACTGGAAGGGAATGGGCATCCACAGGGCGCCTTCGTTGTTGGCCATGGAGTCATAGAGCGGCCAGCCATTGGACCACCAGGGACCAAAGGTGATGCCGGAATTGCCGGCGGCCAGGGAAGCCACGTGATCGCGGGAGGCGAAGTCGATGGCCAGCAGGCCTTCGGCGTACCAGTCAGCCAATAGCTTCAGGGGCTTTTTCATGGTTTCCTGAACGGAACCGTAGACGAACTTGCCTTCGTCATTCTTGTACCAGAGGCGGGGATAGGCCTGCATGTTGTTGAAGATGGGGTCAACGGCGCAGGGGGTATTGTAGGCGCCATAGAAGCCCCAGGAGGAGGTCTGGATTTCGATCGGCACGGTGCGGCCGCCGCCGGCCAGATCCAGTTCCTTGAACTTGCGGGCCACAGCGGTCAGTTCTTCCAGATTGGTGGGAACTTCCATGCCGGCCTTTTCCAGCCAGTCCATTCGGATCCACAGCAGGGAATCCTGGTAGGAGGGTTCAGCGCCGCTGATAGCGTATACGCCGCCTTCATAATAGCTCTTGAAGAAATAGTTCTGAATGCCGCCGTGGGCAGCGATCACATCTTTGACCATGGGGCTGGCATATTCTTCGATGTAGGGGGCCAGATCCACGATCAGATCGGAGCCCAGCAGATCCTGCAGCTGCTTCTGGTCTACCTGCAGGATGTCAGGCATTTCGCGGGAGGTGATGGCCAGGGTGACCTTTTGGCCGTGGCCTTCCAGGGCCAGCCAGCCAAATTCGCCGTAGGGATCCAGCTGGAAGTTAAAGGTGTCACGGATCCAGTTGTGATAAGGGTTGTTCATGTAGTTTTCGCCTTCGCCGGGATAGATGAATCCCTGGTCGGGACGGCCAACGGAAACGGTTACCAGTTCATCGTAGGGGGTGGTCCAGTCGGTGCCTTCTGCCACGGCGCACAGGGGGAGAACGATCATGAGGGCCAGCAGCATAGCAAGCAGTTTTTTCATAGGTCTACCATCCTTTCTTGTTTTTGGGTTTTATCCCTGAAGACCGCCTTCAGGGGAACGATCACATCCGGGCTTTTTCCTGAAAACGAAGAATGATCTTGCTTCCGGCGGCTCTTGGGCGGGGAAGCCGCCAGGGATGGGAAAACTAAACGTGCCAGGAAAAAACGGATGTGTTCAGTCTGATGGGAAGAGAGGAACAAAAGGAAAAGAACGCATTGATCAATCTGATCAACATAAGTTACATTAATAATAATTGTTAAAACCATTTTTTCAAGGTAAAATCGTTCAGAAAATGCAAAAACGTCCGGATAATTGATTTTCTGGAATAATTAATTATATATATAACAAATGACAAGCCGTCAAAATGACCAAATATTTTTCTTTTTTTGAATGGCCAAAATGGAATGAAAACAGCAAAAAAACAATATGAAAGGCTGAGCCGACGAGACAACGCATATATATTCCGCAGGAAAAAGGAATATGCCTGGTGGTTCCTACATCCGATACGCAGACTGCGTTTTGAGAGAATCCACTGCAGCTTTTCAACGTAATGCGATGTTCTATACAAAATATTGAAAGCCATCGTGAATAAACCTGCACATAAAAAAAGCCCTGATTACCAAGGCTTTTTTCGGCAGAACTTTTCATTGATTGTAATGAGAGGGCGGCGGTCCCGATGAGATATTTCGATCATTTCCCAATCAGGCGCTGTCTATCATGATTTTGAGAGGCATGCTTATTTTATTTTCAGCATTTCCCGGGCGTGGGCTTTGGCGCTTTCATCCTCGCCGCCCAGCATTCGGGCGATTTCCGCCACCCGGCTTTCGCCGGTGAGGGGCGTGAGGCGGGTACGGGTACGCTCTCCGTCGAACGATTTTTCCACCAGGAAATGATGATCGGCCAGGGCGGCAATCTGCTGCAGATGGGTAACGCAGAGCACCTGGCGTTCTCTGCCAATGGCGGCCATTTTTTCGCCTACCACCTGGGCGGCCCGGCCGGAAATGCCGGTATCGATTTCGTCAAATATCATGGAGGGAACGCCATCCCGTTTGGCAGCAACGGATTTGATAGCCAGCATCAGCCGGGAAAGCTCGCCTCCGGAGGCGATTTTGGATAGGGGCTGCATTTCTTCGCCCCGATTGGGGGCGATCTGGAAAGCCGCGGTTTCATTTCCCAGGGGGCCGGGGGGACAGAGGGGCAGGGATACCTGGAATTTTGTTCCCGCCATATTCAGATCCCGCAGCTGGATTTCCATTTCTTTTTCGAATTTATGCGCCAGGGCCCTTCGTGCCAGGGTCAGCTGCTGGGCAGTTTTCTGATATTGCTGGGCGGCAGCCTTTTCCTTTTTGACGGCCTCATCCAGCAGATCGTCGATATTTTCCATGGCGGAAAGCTCTTCTTCAATTTCGGTGAGCTTTTTCACCATTTCTTTTGTATCCGCTCCCCCATATTTCCGGGAAAGACGGCGGATCAGATCCAGCCGGGCCTGGATAAATTCCAGCCGGTCAGGATCGGAATCCAGATTGCGAAGAAGATCCCTGAGCGTCAGCCCGATATCCTCCGCTTCATAATAAAGGCCGTCCAGCCGGGCGCGGAGCGCAGCATATTCATCATCCAGATTTTCGATGGGGGAGAGGGCGTTCACCGCCTCCCGGAGCGCTTCCGCGGCGGGGTTCATGCCGTCGTATACGGCGTCAAAGGCCGCTCTCAGTCCCGATTCAATCTTTTCCACATTGCGGTAGCGATCCCGCTCCCGGGAAAGGTCCTCCTCCTCCCCGGGCACGAGCTTGGCGTTTTTCAGTTCCTTTTGCCGGAGCCGCAAAAGCTCCGTTCGCTCGGCAGCCTGGGCAGATTGTTTTTTTAGCTTTTCCAGGGCGGATTTACTTTCCTTCCAAGCGGCGCTGTGAGCATGGATGGTTTTCAGCAGCGCCTGGTGATTTTCATCGCCGGAGGCATCTAAATAACCCAGATGGCGCTTTTCATCCATTAGGGATTGATGCTCGTGCTGGCCGTGGATATCCATCAGCAGGGCAGTAAAGAGCTGATACTGGGCCAGGGGCATCAGCGCCCCATTCACCCGGCAGGAGGAGCGGCCCTGGAGGGTGATATCCCGGGATAGGATCAGTTCCTCCCCATTTTCGTCCAGCTCCTGTTGCTGCAAAAGGGCATGGATGCCGGGGCAATCGGATAAATCAAATACGCCCTCTACCCGGGCTTTGTCGCAGCCGTTGCGGATCAATTCTTTCTGGGCCCGCCCCCCAAGCAGCAGGGAAATGGCGTCCACGATGATGGATTTGCCGGCGCCCGTTTCACCGGTGAGTACGTGCAGGCCTTTAGAAAACTCCACCTGCATTTCATCCATCAGGGCGATGTTGCGAATGCTTAAAGAAACCAGCATGGTGATACCTCATATGCATGCGTTCTTTTTCTTTTGGATGCCTAAACGGCTGTTGATCCGTTCATTGTAATCCGAAGCGGCGGCATATACGCCGCGAGGAAAAGCATACTGAATTTCAGCAGGCGTCGGCTGCCGCCGTTTCACTTGAGCATTTCCTGGAAGCGATCCACCGTCTTTGCGGCCTCTACTTCATTGTGCACGATGGCCAGGATGGTGTTGTCCCCCGCCATGGTGCCCAGGATTTCCGGCCAGCGCATGGAATCAATGGCTTCTGCGGCCACGTTGGCGCTGCCGGCCAGGGTTTTGATCACGATGATGTTACCCGCATAGGTGATGGACAAAACAGAATCCACAAACATGCGCACGAACCGATCGGACAGGCCGTGCTCCGCTTTATCGGCGGTGGCGTATTTATAGCCGCCCTTGGAGGAGAGCACCTTCAGCAGACGCAGTTCCTTGATATCCCGGGAGACGGTGGCTTGGGTTACTGCAAAGCCCATTTCCCGGAGACGGTAGGCCAGATCTTCCTGGGTCTCCACGTCGTATTGCTCAATGATGCTCAGGATGGCCGTTTGTCTTGCGTTTTTCATGGGTTCACTCCTGTTCTTCATCTTTGTTCCAGTTCAATTGCTTCACCCGCAGGGTATGGAAAAAGCCGTGATTTGTCGGCGGCGTGATTAACCGGGCCTGAACGGAGGAAAGGGCGATTTCTACCTGCAGTTCATCCTCGATGGGAAAGAGCAGCTGCCCGTCGATGGCCAGCTGCAGCCGTCTGCGCTGATGGCCCCAGGCCTGCAGCGTGATGCTTGCCGTAAGGGGCAGCACCACCGGCCGCAAAAGCAGTTCCCTCGCACACAAGGGCGCCGCCAGCAGGCAGGGAGTATCCGGGCGCACAATGGGCCCGCCAGCCGCCATGGCGTAGGCGGTGGCCCCAAGGGGCGTGGAAATGACTGCACCATCCCCCCGGGCACGGAATACCGTTTCTCCGTCGGCCAGCACTTTGGTTTCCACCACGCCGGGATGCTCTCCGCGGGTGAGAGAAACGTCATTGAGGGCCAGATAATGATGCGATCCCCATGTTACATCCAGCATGGGCTGACAGCGGAGGGGATAATGCTCCTGCATCAGCAGTGCCGCTGTTTCCTCCGGATTGCCGGCATCCCCGGGCATGAGAAAGCCCACTGTGCCCGTATGCACCCCCAGCAGGGGCAGATTCTGCCTGGACGCCCGGGCAGCAATGCGAAGCAAGGTGCCGTCCCCGCCAAAGGCCACCACCGCCCGAACGGAGGCGGGCAGCATCTTTTCATCCGCAGGCTGCCCTACGCCCTTTTCGCACAGCCAGGGCAGGGCATAGACCCGCGCCCCCCTCTTCTTCAGGGCACATTCCAGGGCTTGGGCGGCGTCCAAGCTGCTGGGCTGGAATGGATTTGCATAGAAATAGAAGGAATATTCCATATTTCCCCTCCTGTATTGCATAAATCATCATATCATATTCATTTCCAATGCACAAGGGCCAATGGGAGAGAAACAGAGAAAAAACCGGGAA
Source organism: Clostridiales bacterium (assembly GCA_015056265.1). Classification (GTDB taxonomy): domain Bacteria; phylum Bacillota; class Clostridia; order Christensenellales; family Aristaeellaceae; genus RUG563. The sequence continues at coordinate 30,279 of SVGR01000001.1, read as the reverse complement.
ATCGCTTGACAAATATATGCAAAACGCCCTATGATATGGCCGTTGAGGAAGGAGCTGAGGAAGCGTGAACAAGGGGATAAAAGCACTGGTTTATACATCCATGCTGGCAGCGCTGATTGCCGTTGCAACGTTATTTATACAGATTCCCATTCCCATGGATAAAGGCTACTGCAATCTGGGAGACGGATTGATTCTGGCTGCCGGGGCGTTGCTGGGCCCCTGGACAGCGGCGGCAGCGGCGGCGGGCAGTGCCCTTGCGGATCTGGTGCTGGGATATGCGCTGTATGCCCCCGCTACGGCGGTGATCAAAGGGCTGATGGGCATGATGGCCGGCGTGTTGTGCAACAAAAGCAAAGTACTGTGGCGGCGTGTCCTGATCATGGCGGCGGCAGAGTGCTTGATGGTAGGGGGATATTTCCTCTTTGAGACGGCGCTGTACGGCGCGGCTGCCGCGGCTACCAGCCTCTTTGGCAACGGCTGCCAGGCCATTGCCGGGCTGGCTGTAGGAACAGTACTCTGGCCCATGATGGAGCGAGTTCGGAAAATGACTGCATGCTTATAAGCATATATAAAATAAGCATATATAAAAAGGAAGAGAATTTATGCAAACGATTTGTCATCCCGCTGGGGATGAGAGCCTGAAGCAGGCGGCTGCCCTATTGCAGGCAGGACAGGTGGTGGCCTTCCCCACCGAAACAGTGTATGGCCTGGGCGCCAATGCCCTGGATGAACATGCTGTGCGAGCCATCTTTGCGGCCAAGGAGCGGCCGGCGGATAATCCGCTCATCGTGCATGTAGCGGATAAAAACCAATTGACAGAATTGTGCCAGGTGACGGAAACGGCGGAAAAACTGATGGATGCCTTCTGGCCGGGGCCGCTGACCTTGCTGCTGAAAAAGAAGGACATCGTGCCCGATGTAACCACGGCCGGGCTGGATACGGTGGCGGTACGCTGCCCCAATCATCCGGTGGCGCTACAGCTGATCCGGGAAAGCGGCCTGCCCATCGCTGCCCCCAGCGCCAATCGGTCGGGCCGGCCAAGCCCCACCTCTGCCGCCCATGTATATGAAGATATGCAGGGCCGTATCCCCATGATTCTGGAGGGGGGCAGCTGCCGGGTGGGAGTGGAATCCACGGTGCTGGATGTATCGGGGGATGTGCCCTGCGTGCTGCGCCCCGGGGCCATCACCCGGGAAATGATTGCTCAAATTGCTGGGGACTGTACCCTGGCCCCCAGTATTATGCGTCCCCTCCAGGCAGGAGAGCATGCCCCGTCTCCCGGCATGAAGCATCGCCATTACGCACCCAAGGCGAAAATGACGGTGTTCACAGGGGAAGATGAAAAAGTGATCGAAGCGATCATTGCCCGATATGATGTGAGTGAAGGCGGATGGATTCTGGCCCAGACCCATTGCCTGCCGGCCTTTGGAAGCCGCCGCTGTCTTTCTCTGGGGGATTCGCCCCGGGAGGGGGCGCAGCTGCTTTTTCAGCGGCTGCGGGAACTGGATGAAAAGGGGGCGGCTTTTATCCTGGCCCAAGGCTGGGAGGCGGAAGGGGAGGCACTGGCAGTGATGAACCGGATGGCCAGGGCGTCGGCCTTTGATATTGTTCCTATGTAAGAAAACAATCCCGGCAGGCATCTGCCGGGATTGTTGTACGGAGATGGGAGATGTTGAAATAATCTATCAAATGATCGTATTTTTCTATTGTATCTTTTGATGGATTTGAGTAAAATAAAAACAGATTTGAAGCATGTATATCGTATAGGAAGAAATAATCGCTGAACAGGAGGATAATTGTATGAAAAGGATGGTAGCTATGATGTTGTCGCTGATGTTGTCGCTGGCAGCGGTTTCTGCCTTTGCACAGATGGAGGATAATGGAAACGGCGGGGGGCTGTCTGCCATGGCGGCGCCGCTTTTTACCGTTTCCGGCCCCATCCGGGTGATCAGTTCCAATAATGCCGCCTGGGGCGAAGGCGAGGCCTATATTTCACGGCAAAAATCCGGAACAAACAGCTACAAAAACTTTGATCCCATTTTAACCTTGGAATTCGATTTCAATGTGACAGAGCTGAGCAATTGGGGCCAGTTTATCTTTTATTTTGATAATCGCTCCTTCAGCCCGCAGGTAGGCTATCAGATCCGGCTGACGGGCAATGATTCCGCCTGGAACAGCAGCGGCCAGAAACTGGATGTGGAAAAATACGGCATAGGGATTTATAAAGGCAACAAAGGTAAGGGCGGCAGCGATTGGCTGTATGTGGCGGGTACATCCTTCAACGGCCTGAAGATGCGCACTGATTATACCATGCGGGTTGAACGGGTAATTGACGATGTGAACACAACCGTGAAAATCTGGATCAAGGAAAAAGGGATGACCATGGGCCGTCCCTTGCTTACCTATGCTGTTCCCAAGGCAGATTGGGCCGCCCTGCCGGGGGCCAAATTTACTTCCTGGGATCGAACCAATGTGACGGTGACCAATCTGCGGGCATATAACGTGCAGCTGCCTACGGTGGAAGAAGCGGAGAACCCGGAAGAAGAAATAACGGAAGAAAAAAAGAAGGATTCCGCAGCCCCCAGGGTATATCCGGAAAGCAAAGACTGGTTTTCCCAAAGGCCGGATATCCCGGAGTATGATTATTCCTTCGCTCTGATCGGGGATACCCAGACCGTGACCCGGCATTATACCGATCAGCTTGCCTGCATTTACGATTGGATTGTAGAAAATGCAGCAGAAAAGAAGATGGCCTGCGTGTTGGGATTGGGGGACATTACCGACGGCGACCGGCCCCGGGAATGGACGGCCGCCAAGGAGCAGATTGCCAAGATGGACGGCGTGGTGCCCTATACCCTGTGCCGGGGCAATCATGACAGCTCCAATTTCTATAACGACGCCTTCGGCGCGGGGGCTTATGCAGCCAGCCTGGAGGGCCTGTATTCCAAAGACCAGATCGATAATGCCTGGCGCACAGTGGAAGCCGGCGGATTGAAATACCTGATCATGGTGCTGGACTACGGCGCCGTGGACGAGGTGCTGCAGTGGGCGGATCAGGTGATCGCCGCCCATCCCGATCATAATGTGATCATCACCACCCATGCCTATCTGGACTGGGATGGCACCGTGCTGGAGGCGGGGGATCCCGTAGCCGCCTCCCTCAACGGTGCATGGCTCAACGACGGGGATGAAATGTGGGATAAGCTGATCCGTAAGCATGAAAATATTGTGCTGGTGATCAGCGGGCATATTTCTACCGACGACGTGGTGGTGACCCAGACCCCCGGCGACCACGGCAATATTGTCACCCAGATGCTCATCGATCCCCAGGATCTGGACGCCCGGATCGGGGCTACCGGGATGGTGGCCATGATGTACTTGCGGGATGGCGGCAGCCAGGCAACGGTGGAATATTATTCTACCGTGCGCAATCAGTATTTTAAGCAAAAGAATCAATTTGAGCTGACCCTTCACGTGGTGAAATAAAAGCGGATTTGTATACTGGTTTTCTCAAAACAAGAATAAGAAAAACAATGAAAGGATCAAAAAAGAATGAAAAAAGGATGGTTGATTTTCTTGTGTCTGATGCTGTCTGTTGCGATTGCCGTGCCCGGGCTGGCAGCCCCGGAATATGGGGAACTGGATGAAAAGGGGGCGACTTTTATCCTGGCCCAAGGCTGGGAGGCGGAAGGGGAGGCACTGGCAGTGATGAACCGGTTGGCCCGGGCGGCGTCCTTCGATATTGTGCATTTGTAAAAAAGTAAGAATGGATTCAGTCCCGGCGTCGATGCGCCGGGATTTTTTTGGGAATGAAAGCGGCGGGAAGTCCTGCAAAAAAGTCGGAATGATCCATCAAAAAAAGTACGAATTATCCCAAAAAGTACGAATTTCCATTGAATAATTGCGGGGGAAATGATATGATAAAAAAGTAATCTATCTTGTATGCGGCGTATTGCGACGAAAAACAAACAAGAAAGCACAATTGAAGGAGGAAGTAAAATGAAAAAAGGGTTGTCGCTTCTCATGGCTCTGCTGCTGATGCTGGGTACGCTGGGATGCTTCGGCGCTTCTGCTGAAGAGGAATTTGTGATCACCCGGGAGGCCCTGGGCCTGCCTGAGCTGGAATTTACCAGCGATGTGGTCACCTATCTTGGATGGGATAATCAGAAGAGCGTTAACAACTGGGCGGCCAATCTGCTGATGCAGGAGGTATACGGCATCAAATTGAAGACGATCCGCACCACCTATGCGGAAATTTCCAGTAAGGCCGCTTCTTTGCGCCTCTCCGGCCAGAGCCCCGATTTGATCAAATTCCGCTCCCAGGAAATGCCCGCCTTCATCCGCAATGATGTGGTGGCGGATGTGACGGATTGGCTGGATTTCGACGATCCCCTGTGGGCAGGGCTGAAGGAAACGGCGGATATGTATGCCTATCAGGACCGGTATTATCTCTTCCCTACCGGTAAGGTATACAACAACAGCTACATCTACTATTGGACCAGTTATTTTGAGGATCTTGGCCTGGAAACGCCCCTGGAGCTGTATGAAAACGGGGAATGGACCCTTTCTACCTTGGGCGAGCTGGGCAAGGAGCTGACCCAGGATTTTGATCGGGACGGCATCGTGGATATTTACGGCTTTGCCATTACCCCCGGCTGCTCCCATATGATTACCGGCGAGGATTATGTGAGTTATGATCCCGAAACGGGCCTGTACAGCAATAATCTGCGGTCCCCTGCCCTGGCGGAATACTACAATTTCTATTATGATACCGGCAGCGCCGGGGACAACAGCCGCATCATGTCCCTGGAAGAGGAAAGCTGCTTTGATTCCAAGCAGTGCGTGATGATGCTGCAGGAGCAGTGGCTGATGGGCACATATTATGATAAGATCGTCAGCGGCGAAATCGGCGTGGCCCCCGCCCCCCGGCTGGACAGCCTGGATGAATATCATGTGCATGGCCGTGTGGCAGTGTACTGGGTGGGCAAGGATTCCCCCAATCCCAACGGCGCCCTGGCCTATCTGGCCTGCGAGCGGGCCCTGGCCCTCAATGAAGGCCTGGCGGATGAGCTGAAGCGGCGCGCCGGCATTCAGGTGCAGGATTGGCCGGAAGAAATTGAAGCGCTGATCGATGAAATGAACGATCAGGAAAAATTCATTATGCACATTCCGATCTCCGGCGGCGTGGGCACCTGGGGCGATGATTCCGCGGGTATCTACAATATGCTGTCCGAGGTATCTCAGTTTGAGGTTCCCTGGCCCACCATCGTTGAAAAGCAGTATCCCTTGCTGCAGCAATCCATTGATGTGGCCAATGACATATTTGAATAAAGAAAATTCCCACGCAAATCAGATGAAAGGAAAAAATAAAAAATGAAGAAATTGGGGATGATTTTGGCGTTGATGATGGTATGCTCGATGGCTCTGCCGGCGCTGGCCGCCCCGGAATACGGGGAACTGGTCACCGTAGCTACGGTGGATTATGACGCCCAGTACTGGAGCTCTGCCTTTTCCTACGCCCGGGTGATTGAACTGATGCACAACGGCGAAAACAACGGCCTGCTGATCAGCACCTGCTCCATCGGCACCTCCGGCCTGCACAAGGAAAGGCCCGGCTATCCCATCTATATCAGCCGGGATGGGGGCAGCACCTGGGAGCATGTAACCACCGTCCGTGAAAAGGCGGCGGCCATTCAATCGGAATGGAATCCCCATCTCTATGAACTGCCCTGCCAGCTGGGGGATATGCCTGCCGGCACCCTGCTGATGGCGGCCTGCTCCATTGATTCCGGCCATCAGCGCCAGAGCGCTCTGCGCATGTACCGCAGCTTTGACTTGGGCTACACCTGGGAACAGTTCGGCACCGTGGCCATCGGCGGCGGCCTGACCACCGGCGTATGGGAGCCCTTCATCATGATGCTGCCCAACGGTCAGCTGGCCTGCTATTATTCTGACTCCACGGAAGAACCCCAATACAGCCAGAAGATGGTGATGCGACTTTCTGACGACGGCGTCAATTGGGGCGATCCCCGGAATTCGGACGACGCCATCGATTTGGTGGCCTTGGAAGATCAGTCCCTGCGGCCCGGCATGGGCGTGGTGGCCCAGATGAACGACGGCCGCTACATCATGGTGTATGAAATCTGCGATGCGGATAATAGCAATTCCGGCAATCCCGTGCATTACAAATTCTCCTATGACGGCATCGATTGGGGCGATCCTGCCGATCCCGGCATCAAAATCGTGCTGAAAAACGGCGCTGCACTGGGTTCCAGCCCCTATATCGCCTATGTGCCCGGCTATGGTGAAAACGGCCTGCTGCTGCTGACCTGCGGCTTCCAGGTGCCTGGCCAAAGCCGGGGCAATGTGGTGTACGTCAATGATAATCTGGGCGATCCCGACAGCTGGGATATGTGGTATCAGCCCCAAAATTACCGCAACCCCAACGGCGGCTACAGCCGGGCCATCTTCGCCGCCGCCGATGGGAAAACTGCTTATTTCGTGAATAATATCCCCGATGAAAATTCCGAAGAGGGCTACACCAAGCTGGTGTTCATGCGGTACTATTTCGATGAAACCACCTACGAACCTGCTTATTCCGGCTATAAGCCCAAGTATACCAATAAGTAAGGGGGCTATGAACCGTGAAGAAATATCTGCTTCCGGAAACGGGAAATTTCTACAAAGCCAATCTCCATTGTCATTCCACCTTGTCCGATGGGCGCAAAACCCCGGAGGAACTGAAGGAACTGTACAAAAGGCTGGGCTATTCCGTGCTGGCCTATACGGATCATGACATTTTCATTCCCCATGATGAGCTGCAGGATGCGGATTTTCTGCCGCTCAACGGCTTTGAGGCGGAAATCAATGAAAATGATCGGGGGGCCTGGGAAAATAAATGCTGTCATATCTGCTTCATCGCTCTGGAGCAGGATCAGCGCGTTCAGCCCTGCTGGCATAGAGAAAAATATCTTTTCGCCAATGCGCCAAAATACCGGGATCAGGTGCAATTCGATGAAAATGCGCCGGATTTTGAGCGGGAATACACCGGCGAGGGCATCAACCGCATGATGAAAACCGCCCGGGAAAAGGGCTTCTTCGTCACCTATAATCATCCTTCCTGGTCCAAGGAGCATTATCCCCATTACAGCCGCTATGAGGAAATGCACGCCTTTGAAATCATGAACGGCAGCTGCCTTGCCGGCGGGTATGACGATTATAATCCCCGGGTGTATGATGATTTCCTGTTCCAGGGCAAGCGCATCTATTGTATCGGCGCCGATGATAATCACAACGGCGCCCCGGAGGACAGCCCTTACTTTGATTCCGGCCTGGCGTTTACCATGATCAAGGCGGACGCCCTGGAATACCGTAAAATTACCAAAGCCCTGGAGGATGGTCATTTCTATGCCTCTCAGGGGCCGGAAATCCATGCCCTGTGGCTGGAGGATGGGAAGGTGCATATCCAATGCTCCCCCGCCGCAAAGATTACCTGCTGCTATGCGCTCCGCCGGGATCGGGCGGCCTATCCCCAGGGGGATCAGCCCCTTACCCAGGCCTCCTTCCCTGTAGAAATGATTGATGGCTATTTCCGTATTACCGTGACGGATGAAAAGGGCCGCCACGCCTGCACCAATGCTTATTTTGTGGATGAGGTGCTGAAATAATAAAGGCTGAGCTTTCCAGGAAATTTCACCCTGGAAAGTTTTTTATTGTATAAAGAAAAACGCTGGCTAGGTGAAGGTGTTCATTTGTGAAAAGCTTCCGTATGCTATATTATTGGCGGATAGAATTTGAACGGCAGCAAATAAACTGTAGGCTGAATGCAGCGCCGACGGCAGAAGAAAGAGGAAACCCAAATAGGGAATAAATAGGGAAATAAGAAACAATTATCATAGAAAAAGAATGTTTTCGCTATGGAAAAGAAGTGAAAAGCGTGGTATTATGAGAAAAAAACGGAGGAAAGGTCACATGAAGCATCCGCATAGGAATGCTGCATCCCAGGCGTTGTTTTGCTGGAAGGATGAATTGGGCAAAGGCCGCTGCGTGATGCTGTCAACGCTCATTCTAACCTATATCATCAATGGGATTACGGGCACTGTCTTTTCTACGACATTTTTGCTGCATAACGGCATCAATCTGGTGAATATAGGGATTATCACCTTTGTTCCTTATATCGCCAGCTGTTTTGCGATTTTTTCTCCTTATATTCTGGAGCGATTCCAGAAAAGAAAAGGACTGCTGGCGGCGGTGCGGCTGGTTTATTATTCGCTGTATTTGCTGGCTACGACCATTCTTCCGCCCATGATCCCCGATCCGGGTATGAAAACGCTGGTTTTTGTGGCGCTTACTTTTTCTGCCTCTATCATCAATGCCCTTTTTTCAAGCGGGTATACGGTTTGGCATCTGAATTTCATTCCCAATGACGTCAGGGCACGGTATTTCAGCACATCCCAGGGCATTGCCCAAACGATCTCCTGTATCTTTGGCCTGGGGGCGGCGCTGATTGCCGACGCGCTGTCCAATACGCCTCACGCTTATACAATCATTGCCGGGCTGAGATATTTTGCCTATGGCTTGGCGCTGGTGGATATCCTTCTGCTTACCCGTCCCAAGGAGTTTCCCTATCCCCGAACCGGCCGGCCCCGGATCATGGATATTTTTGTGAAGCCGCTGAAGCATAAAAAATTTATGCTGACTATGCTGATTGCGTTCTTCCATGCGTTCAGCATGAATGTGAACAGCGCGGTGATCAATCCCTTTATTCTGCAGGATGTGGGCGTATCGCTGGCCTATATTCAGGTGATCAATTGCTGTTATCCCATCGTTTTGATTATGCTTTCCCGCTATACGCGGCAGACAATTGGGAAGATGGGCTGGATTAAGAGCTATGTGATTTTCTATATGATGATGGCGCCCACCAATATCGCCTATGCCTTTGTCAATTCGGAAAACTACCTGATTCTGATGACGATTCTGCGATTGTTTCAGCATTTTTGCGGGGCAGTTTATAATATCGCTTTCCAGAATGTCATCTATCTTCATGCGCCCCGGGAGGAGCAGACCAATTATGTTTCCTTCTATACCCTTGTTGTCAATCTGGGCGGATTTCTGGGCGTATCCTTGGGAACGGCCTTTGTGGCTGCGTACCCGGATTTTTCCATGGTTTTCTGCGGCACCCGGATGGGCCACGCCCAGACGCTGCTGCTGGCAACAGCATTCCTTCAGATTCTGCTTCCAGCCATTGCTCTCGTCCTGCGCAGGCGTTATCATCTGGAAACGGTAGAGACGGCGGCCTTGGGGTGATGGCAGCATGGATCACTGATGCACTGTCAAATTCTCTTGCTTCAGATTCTTGATTTGGATCCTCGCCAGACCAAGTGTGTTAGCTATCTCTTGACGGCTCTTTCCCTCTCGCCGCAGCTGCTCGATGACTTCGATATACTTTGATACATCTGTGCATTTTCGTTGCTCGATAAAATTACCCCCTGACGTAGTTCTATGATCCTACATCAGGGGGCTCTTTATCTATTGTCCGTTTTTACTGGTTCGGTTCGCACGGAACAGGGCCTGTTTCTTCTCCCGGTTTATTTGGTAAACAGGGCGGCGCGCTTGGCGTAGTAGGTTTTGTTGGCGAAGAACATAATCACGGAGACAACCAGGCTGGTGGCCAGGGAGGCATTCATCAGATCGCCAAGGCCGATGCCGGTGGAGGCGGAAGCCAGAAGCAAATACAGAATGGCGATGCCGGCATTGATGAGATACATGGAGGACATCATTTTGGGGGCCTTGGCCTGGTAACCGGCCAGAGCAAAACGGGTAAGAAGGGCATATACAGCAACAGCAAGGCACATAATCCCCATGAGGACGTCAATGGTCTGAAGACCGCTGAAAACGGTATAGACCATACGCTTTTCGTATTCGCCGCCGTATATGGAACCGGTGAAGTACTGGATTGCATTGATCACATTCAGAACGGCATTGGCAAACAATACGAAGTAGATGACGAACTTATGCCAGTTCATGGGCAGGGCGGGAGCAGCCGGGGCGGCGTACTGGGGATTGTAGTTGGGCACCTTGTCGTTGTTGAAGTTGTTGTAATCCATGATGAATCTCCTTTCGTGTGGCGCAGCCGGTGTGTATTCTCGGCGCACATGCAAGCATTTATATAAGTAATATTATATAAATACCTATATAATATTATTTCTTTTGTTCTCCAAAGTCAATATCTTCCTTAACAATTTTTTGATTTCAAGTGAAAAAAGCAAAAAATATGCGGTATACGCTTATTTGCCATTTTGAACAGGCGTCCTCAATGATCGTAGAAAAAGACTGACAGAGGAAAACTGCTTACTTTACGTTATCGGGGTTATTGTTTCTTTTTTGTTGATTTTGGCTTTCAAAGTAAGTATGCAGTTTATCAAGCAGCGCTTGCCTTTGGACGGATTCGTATCCGGTAAAGAGAATCTCTTCAATCGCATCATGGTCAAACATAAAACGAAGGTTTTCCCCCAGGTTCCCTTCGGGATACATTACGGCAATATAGTCATATTCTCTGTTTTCCTTCGTGTCCGTCTGACGAATGCCAAAGATCATCAGATATTTCTGTGCGCCTACCAAGCGAACCACAGATCCAATGGGCAAAAGTTTCCGTACATCCTGCGTCAGCATAATGATACCCTCCTTTTAATTAAGACGCCCACTGGGCGCAGATATTCCAGCCGTCACGTACCGTTTCACCAAACCAGTTAGAAAACTTGGCGGCGCCTTCCCAGATGGCTTCGGCAGTATTGTTCAGCCCTTCAGCAGCGGCTTGCGCTACTTTTTGTGCGCCGTCCAATGCAGCCTCAGCTACGTTAGAAGCACCTTCCATGATGATCTCAGCGCCTTGGGCGATCTTTTCACCTGCCCAAACGACGCCTTCCTTTGCCATCTCATACCCTTTGCCAACAGTGTTGCCAATGGATTCCGCAATGCTGTCCCCATTGCCAATGGTATATTTCCAGAGGCAATCTGCACCAAAGTAAATCACTGCGCCGATTGCGCCAGCGGCCAGCGCCGGTGCTCCGGCAACTCCTACAGCTGTCAGAATTGCACCGCCGGCAATCGTTGCAGCAGTACCAAGCGCAACATCAGCTGCTGTTTCGGAAAAGAATTCTACAAAGAAACGATCACTCAGCTCCCCGTGTTCTTCCCAATTATTAAATGCACTGGTAATGCCGGAGGTTAACCAATTTGCAAGGCTGCCAAACCCCTTTATTGCTGCATCAGCTGCACCTTTATAAGGCGCCAAATCCAGCATATTGACCAGATCGAAGCCTTCAGTGGCCCATTTGATAGCCACATCCCCGCCTCTTACTACAAATTTCAGAATGCTTTCCAGATCAAAGCCGTTGTTTCCCATGCCCATCACGGAACTAACCAGCGCCCCCAGCGGACCTGCAGCACCAATAATGCTCAGCAAGGACTCAATAATTTCATGTGTGACAGCGGAGGATTGATCACCAAATGATTTTCCGCCGCCGCCATGGTTATTGCCATGGAAAGGACTGTCTGCCCCGTTTTTTTGGATGGCATTGCAAAGCTTGTGCTCAGTATCGGCAATGTTCTGAGAAAGCTGATACAGCTGGTTTGACAGTTTGCCGACCAAGCTTTGATAAGTGCTCAGCGCATTTGCATATTGCTGCAGACAGGATTTGATGGAATCATTTCCCACTCGAAGACCGGCCATGCTCAGACGGCTCGTGCTGCTATAATGCAGTTGGGAGCCGCTTTTGCGGGTCATGCTGGATGCAATGCCGGCAACGGTTCCTTTACAGGAAGTAAGCTCATTTCCCAAATCTTTCAATTGACGAGCGATTTGGTCGATAACAGCGGTGTCATAGCGTAATACATTTGCCACGATTCATCCCTCCAACGATTTGCATTATATCTTGGAAGGAAAAGCGGAACAACGAAAACTGACGAATGGTTCTTTTTAGGGAATGAATGGAAAATGACCATGGGAAAGGTAATGTTTGATGCTTGACAGGCGTGATATAATAATATAGGTGCTGGAATTTGCGCAATGCCCGGGGATGGGGCAGCCGGCGCCGATATGTATTGGAAGTGTTTGCTTATCAATGGATTGATGAAGGAGCAGAGATACAATGAAGATTAACATTATTTCCGGGTTCCTGGGCGCGGGTAAAACCACTCTCATCCAGAAACTGCTTTCCGGTAGTATCAAAAATGAAAAGGTTGTGCTGCTGGAAAATGAATACGGTGATGTGAGCGTGGACGGCAGCTTTATGAAGGATGCCGGCATTACCGTTACCGAACTGAGCAACGGCTGCATCTGCTGCAGTCTGGTGGGCGATTTGCACGCCGCCATCGACGAAATCATTGAAAAATACAGCCCTGACCGGCTGCTGGTGGAGCCCTCCGGCGTGGGCAAGCTGAGCGAAATTGTGGCCGCAGTGGAAAAGGCCAAGGAACGGCATGCCGATCTTGCCGTTTCCGGCTGCGCCACGGTGGTTGACGCCAAGAAGTGCAAGATGCACATGCGCGCCTTTGGGGAGTTCTATCAGGATCAGGTGAAAACCGCTGATACCGTGATTTTCAGCCGCACCCAGCTGATGGACGCCGCCCAGGTGGAGGCTGCCCGGCAGCTGATGCTGCAGTGCCATCCCGGCGTGCGGATCATTACCACCCCCTGGGACGATCTTTCCTCCGACGCAATGCTGGAAGTGATCGAATCTGGCCGGCCAATCATCAGCCGGGAGGAAATGGAGCATCACCATCATCACCATGATGAGCATTGCACTTGTGGCTGCCACGGCCATCATGATCATCATCACCATGATCATGAAGAGCATTGCGATTGCCACGAGCACCATGATCATCATCACCATGATCATGAAGAACATTGCGATTGCCATGAGCACCATGATCATCATCACCATGATCATGAAGAACATTGCGATTGCCACGAGCACCATGATCATCATCACCATGATCATGAAGAGCATTGCGATTGCCATGAGCACCACGAGCATCATCATCACGAACATGATGAACACTGCACCTGCGGCTGCCACGATCATGATCATCATGGACATCATCATCACGGCCACGATGCTGATGAAGTCTTCGTTTCCATTGGTGCCGAAACTGCCCGGCGGTATGAGCAGGCGGAAATCCAGGGCATGCTGGATCAGCTGGAAAATGAAGAAAAATTTGGCCATGTGCTGCGGGCCAAGGGCGTGCTGCAGTCCGGGGATGGCAGCTGGTTCCAGTTTGACTATGTGCCCGGTGAAAGCCAGATCCGTCCCGGCTCTGCGGATTATACCGGCCGGCTGTGCATTATCGGCGCCCATCTGAAGGAACAGGCTGTTCGGGAGCTGTTTGCAATATGAAACAGAAGCGTGAAGAAATTGTTGCTCTTTATGTGATTACCGGTTTTCTGGAAAGCGGCAAAACCTCTCTCATCGAAAACATGCTGCGTAATGAGCGGTTCACCTACGGTCAGCGTACCATGATCCTCAGCTGCGAAGAGGGGGAAGTGGAGCTGGATGCGGAACTGTTGAAAAAGAGCAATTCCTTCCTGGTGCAGCTACAGGAGCCGGAGGAACTGACCGCCCAGCGGCTCAGTGATCTGAGCAGTCAGAACCGGCTGGATCGGGTGATTGTGGAATACAACAGCGTCTGGGGCATTGAATTGCTGGCCAATACCCCCCTGCCTCCCGCCTGGCGGATCGTGCAGGTGGTGAATCTGGCGGACGCCACCACCTTCGATAATTACATGGCCAATATGCGCAAGTTCCTCACCGATCCCATGAAGGAATCGGAAATGATTCTGGTCAATCGCTGCGCTCCTCAGCATAATAAAAGTGCCTGGCGACGGCAGATCAAGGCCATCAATCCCCGGGCCAATGTGCTGTTTGAAAATTTGGACGGCTCCATGGAGGATGGGGTGGCAGATGAGGATCTGCCTTATGATGTGAAGGCGCCGGTGATCGATATCCGGGAAGAGCATATGGGCACCTTCTATCTGGATTCTCTGGAGCATCCCGATCGCTATGACGGCAAAACCGTACGCCTCACCGGCCAGTATTTTAAGGAAAAGGGCCTGCCCAAGGGCTTTATGATCTTCGGCCGCATGGCCATGACCTGCTGTGCCGATGATATCGCCCCGGTGGGTTGGGTGTGCCGGTTCAAAAAGCCTTATGCTCCCGGCGCTTTTGTGGAATTGACCGCCCTTTGCCATATGGTGGGTAAGGACCTGGATGTGGAAATCATGCTGGACGAAATGGACAGCTGCCCAGGACAAACCCCAAAGGAAAAATTCATGATCTTTGAATAAAGGATCGCTTCAAGCCCGACAGGAGATTTCCCTGCCGGGCTTTTTTGATTGACAGATCATGGAAAAAATGATATGGTAAACGGGATCGATTTACAAAGGCAGGCGCATCTGATGGCACGAAAAAAGCTGGATCTGACAAATGAAAATCAATCCTCATTAAAGGTTATATTGTGGCTGGCGTGGCCCCTGTTCCTGGAACAGGTTCTATCCACGCTGGTATCCTTTGCGGATACCGCAATGGTGGGCGGATTGGGTAAAACCGCTACTGCTGCCGTATCCATTTCCAATTCCTTTGTGTTTTTAATCAACGGAGTGGTGATGGCCCTGGGGGTGGGGGTTACGGCCTATGTGGCCCGCACCGTGGGGGCCAAGGATTATGACGCCGCCAAGAATTATATTCGCCATGGGCTGATTTTGTTGCTGCTGGTGGGGCTGCCCCTGGCGCTGGTGCCTTTGGCCCTGTACCGCCAGATTCCCCAGTGGATGGGGGCGGAAGCGGATTTTTTGCCTCTGGCCCAGGAATACCTGCTGATTACTTCAATTTTCCGCATCTTTTCCATGGCAATGATGGTGCTGGGCTCCGTATTCCGGGGCAGAGGGGATACCAAAACTCCCCTTCGCATCAATATTGTGGTAAATATCCTGAATATTATCGGGAATTATCTTTTGATCCATGATAATCACACCCTGAATATTCATATTGACGCCCTGAATATTCATTGGGCAATTCCCATGATCGGTGCAGGACTGGGGGTGAAGGGCGCGGCCCTTTCCACCGGTGCTTCCTGGCTGTTGGGGGGTGCGGCGCTGGCGGTGATGCTTTTTGTAAAGAAGGATCCCACCCGCATTTCTATCCGGGATTCCTTCCGACCGGAGAAGGCCGTGCTCAGCCGGGTGGTGAAGCTTTCCATCCCCGCCATGCTGGAACGGTTCTGCATGTCTGCGTCCGGTATCCTGGTTACCAAATCCATTGCTTCTTTGGGAACCGTGGCAGTGGCTGCCAATTCTGTTTATTCCACGGCGGAATCCCTTTCCTTCATGCCGGCCTTTGCCTTTGCCACTGCTGCCACCACCCTGGTGGGCCAGTCTCTGGGGGCAAATAAGCCGGGTCTGGCCCGGAAATATGCCCGGCATACCTGCATGATCGGGATAGGGATTATGCTGGCGGCGGGCGTTTGCCTGTATGCATTCGCCCGGCAGCTGGTGGGCATCATCACCCCGGATCCGGAGGTGATCCCTTTAGCCCAGCAATGTCTGCAGATTGTGGCATTTGTGCAGCCCATCCAGGTGATTGCCTGGATTCTGGCTGGTGCTCTACGGGGAGCAGGGGACACCCGCTGGCCCTTCTACATTACGGCTGGGGGTAACTGGCTGATCCGGGCGCTGGGGGCGGTGCTGTGTATCCGGGTGTTTGGCATGGGGCTGCCGGAAGCGGTTATCTGCATGTGCATGGATCAGGCGGTGCGCGCCCTGTGTATGTTCCTGCGCTACCGTACCGGAAAATGGGTAAGCGCCATCAGAAATGAAAAAGTAAGCCTGGACAAATAAATAAAGGAAGGCTGCAGCAGATGTGTTTCTGCTGCAGCCTTTGTCATTGTGCCCAGTCCAGCTGCAGGGCGGTGCCGGCGATTTTCACGTCATTTTTATGGATATAGCCGTATTCCCCTTCTGTATCCATGAATCGGCCGGGCTGGCCGGAGCGGGGAATGGATACATAATAGTAATTTCCCAGCATGGCCAGCAGATGCATCCTTTCTCCCGGCTGCACATCCCGCTTCTTTCTGTCCAGCAGCCCTGTGCCCCATCGGAGGGGCGTTTTTTTCGTGGTCTGGGCCACCTTCAGCGGGGTGCAGTCCTGGGGCCTGAGTCCCCCCGGGCGATGGGTAAGATCGGCATAGTTGCTGGCCATATACCCTTTCAGAAAGCCGATTTCTACCTGATACCAGGGGTAGGGATCGCCGGAAAGGGTTCCCGTCATTTTCACCAGAGCGCCGGTATAGAATTCTCCCAGATCCCGGGAATGGGAAGAGGTTTTTTCTCTCAGATGTACGCCGCCCACCGCTCGATATCCCTCAGGAAGGGGCAGATCATAGGCAAGGCATTCTTCAAATGTTGTGGGCAAAGGCGCATCCCTTTCATCGCTGGCAAAGCCCAGCACCCAGCCGGGAAGGGTTTGATATATCGGTTCCTGCCCCGGCTGATAGGTGACGAATTGATTTTCGTAAATCCGAAAGCCTTCCCCTGTTTCCGTATTGCTTTGGCTGTATTCCTCAATGCGCAGATAGGCAATGGTATCGGAGACGGATTCCGGGCTCAGCAGCAGATGCTCCTTCATTGTTCCCTGGGACAAATCCACGATGAATAGGGACGCGTCATGGGCGCAGGAAATGAGGATATCCTTTCCCTGCAGGTGATGGGGCATACCGACGGGATAGGTGCGCCAGGCCGGATCATTGTTGTTTCGCCTGATCATGACCAGCAGCCGTTCCTCCCCCTTGCCAAAGGCTCCCAGCCCGGTGGCAGAGCCTGATTTTCCAAATTCATAAACAGCGCCGCTGAGGAATTGCCAGTCCTCCAGCTGCGGATGAGAAAAAGCCGCCTGGAATTCCATGGGGATTTCCTCCCGGAAGAGGTGCAGGGCATAGGGGGTTCTTGCATACACGCCGTCTTCCAGATACAGGGCGGTATAGGCATTGGATGTTTCACTGATTCCCCGGGCAGCCCGCTCCTCCTCATACCATTGCCAGAGGGCGGGGGTCCAGCGGACAGGATGGTTCATCATCAGCTGAAAGAGGAAATCCAGGGCCTGGCCGGGGGTTATCTGATGCAGATGCTCTTTGGAAAGAAAATGATATTGGATGTAGTCCGTCTTTTCCATCCGGGCCCAGAAGGCCTCCCTGCCCCCTTGTTCCCAGTTTTTGAACCAGCCCTGCTCCCTTTCCTCCCGCAGGAAACGGCGCAGGCTGCCTTCTCTGCCGATGCCAAGGCCGGACTCAAAGGGACTTAGTTCTCTATACGATTTCATCCCGGAATCGCTGATGATTTCTTCCTCATCGGTATATACCCATTCCGGGCGCGCCTTGGGCCAGCCCCGGACGGTGGATTTATTGCCTTCGATGGTCAGCTCTATCTGAAAATCCGCCGCTTCTTCTTCCGTATAGCCAAAGGATGAAACCAGCAGCTGCCTGAAATCTGCGGCTGCATCCCCTTCTCCCAGCGCAGCTATTGGCAAAAGAAGCAGGCACAACAAAAGGATAATTGCATTTTTCATCTGCATTGCCTCCTTATCCGTTGCCGGGGGAGCATTCGAATATCCTCAGTTCCGGCGCCAATTGAACCACTACAATGGTGCCCCAGGAATTGTTCACCTTTTCAGTGTAGGAAATATCCACCATGGCAAAGAGGGCCCCGGGATGCTCTGTATCCGTTATATGGCGGATGGTGATGGTTTCCATATTCAGCTTTCCGTCCAGAGCAGGATTGGCGGCTGTGACATACTGGGCCGCAAATTTGATCAGCTCCGGCTCCCAGGATGCGTTCTTCCTTTCCTCCTTTGCAGTAGCCCAGGAAATCGGGCTGGTCTGGACGATGCTGTGAATGCCTCCTTCTTTGAGCAATACCACAATCAGATAATTGCCGTTTTCCTTTCTGGCGCACACCCGGAAAGCCTCTCCTGCGTCGGGGAATTCATCTGCCGTCCAGGCAGCGCCCTGTGCATTCCATTGGATGTAGGGCAGATCTGGGATTTGCTTTGCATAGATGATGGCCTCTTCCAGGGTGGCGATGGGCTGAACCGGGGGCAGCATTTCTTCCCTGAAGGCGGGTATGCCGGGAACGGGGAAGTATTCCGCCGTGGCAAAGGCGCATACCAGCAGCATGGAGGCAAGGATCATGAATCCCATAGACAGGGCCTTCAGGGGCTTTTTGCCCGATACAATGCCCTGCACCCGGTTTTTCAGTTTCCTGCCCGTCATGGTCATGCCGGTAGCCAGCACCGGTACCCCCGGGGCGCTTCTTTTAGCGGCTGCCAGCACCAGAATGCCGGCATACTGCTGCTTTTCTTCCAGGTTCATATCCTTGGCGACCCGCTCATCGCAGTGCAATTCCCCGTCAGTACGGCTGCATTTGGCCGCCAGCCATACCAGGGGATTGAACCAGTGAAGGGCGCAGCAGAAGAGCCGCAGCAGCGCCCAGATATGATCCCATCCCTTGTAGTGGCAGATTTCGTGATCCAGAACCCGGATGGCATCCTGGGGGGAGGCGGACAGGGGCAGGGCGATCCAGGGCCGGAATACGCCCACCAGGCAGGCGCTGGGCAGGGGATCGGTAAGATACACCGGAAGAGGTTTTACTCCCCGTTTCTTGCACAGGGCATGATAGTGGGAAAGCAATTCGCCGTTCAGCGTCTCAATCCGATCTGCCTTCAGGCGGTAGCGGAAGCGCACATTGGAAAAAATAAACCAGCCGATTACCAGCGCCATACCGATCAGATAGATGATCATCATCGTTCGGGCAAAGGATCCGTTGCCCATGCCCAAATAGGAACTTCTCACCGCTTGGGAAACGGGATTCTCCTCCGCCATGCCTGCGCCCTTCCGCATGGCCCAATACAGATCGCCCAGTCCATCCTCCACCCGCCGCTGCACCTGGCTGGCGATGGGACGAATGGCCAGATCATTCACATAGTCGGATCGGATGGTGCCAATGAAGGGATTGGGCAGGGTCAGGGGACAGAGAAGACGGATGGCCACCAACAGCCATCCAAAGCGGATGGCGCCGCAGCCCAAAGGCTTTCTTAGCAGCTTTCGGACCGCCAGCATCAGTATAATAGCGATGCTGGCCATCAGATTGGCTTCCAGCAGGAAATTATAGATGGTTGCAGTTCGCATGAACAGCCCTCCTTATCCTCGGTAGTTACAGATCATTTTTTGCCCTCTTTTCGGATGAGGGCCATCAGTTCTTCCATTTCCTTGAGGGTGATTTCTCCCGAATCCACCAGATTCTGCACCAGCAGGGAGGCCTTGCCGGAAAATACGTGGGAAAGCAGCTTTTTGGTTTCCTGGCTGCTGGCCTCCTCCTGGGAAATCAGGGGAAAGTATTTCTTCACAGGGCCTGATTCATCCACCCGGATGCTGCCCTTTTCCTGCATTCTTTTCAGCAGCGTGATCACCGTATGGCGGCTCCAGCCTGTTTTTTCAAACAGCGCTTTGGTGATTTCAGGCATAGTACGGGGAGCGTCCTCCCACAAAACCTCCATGATCTTCCATTCCGCCTCAGTGCATTGCACAGCCATAGCCAATAACCTCCTTCATTCGGTTGGTGACAATTGTCTACCGAAAGGATACACTTGTCTACCACTTCTTGTCAAGGGGGTGAATTGTAACAAAATCGAAGGTGCTGCCCGGCCATCGACCGGCATGAAATCAGCAGGCAAAACAGCACAATCCGGGGAGATTATGAGAAGAAAATACTTGACAGAAACAGGGAAATCCACTATGATTGAAACGTGTATAGATATATACGTTTTTTTCCCAATACACGTATCGATATGAATGAGGAGGTCGTTTCCCATGAGCAACATTCCTGTTGTTAAGCTGGGCCTGGTGGCCGTATCCCGTGACTGTTTTCCTATTTCCCTGTCCGAGATGCGTCGGGGCGCCATCGCTGCCAAGTGCGGCCAGAAGGAACTGAATATTGTTGAAATCAAGACCACTGTGGAAAATGAAAAGGACATGCTCAAGGCCGTGGAAGAACTGAAGGCCAATGAGTGCAATGCCGCTGTAGTGTTCCTGGGCAACTTCGGTCCTGAAACCCCTGAAACCCTGATCGCCAAGTATTTCGACGGCCCCTGCATGTTCGTGGCGGCTGCCGAAGGCGACGGCGATATGATCAACGGCCGCGGCGACGCTTATTGCGGCATGCTGAACTGCTCCTACAATCTGGGCATGCGCCATCTGACCGGCTATATCCCCGAATATCCCGTGGGCACTGCCGATGAACTGGCTGATAAGATCGCCGATTTCATCCCGATTGCCCGGGCTATCATCGGCGTGAAGAACCTCAAGATCATCACCTTCGGGCCCCGTCCCCAGGATTTCTTCGCCTGCAACGCTCCCATCAAGGGCCTGTATGAGCTGGGTGTGGAAATTGAAGAAAACAGCGAGCTGGATCTGCTGGTGGCTTATAAGAATCATGCCAACGATCCCCGCATCCCCGCCATCTGCGAAGACATGGCCAAGGAAATGGGCGAAGGCAAGTATTATCCCGATCTGAACGAACGCATGGCCCAGTTTGAACTGACCTTGCTGGATTGGGCGGAAGAACACAAGGGATCCCGCAAGTATGTGGTCTTTGCCGATAAGTGCTGGCCCGCCTTCCCCTCCCAGTTTGGCTTTGAACCCTGCTATGTGAACAGCCGCCTGGCCGCCCGTGGTATTCCCGTTGCCTGCGAAGTGGATATTTACGGCGCCCTGAGCGAATACATCGGCGCCTGCGTCACCGGCGATGCTGTTACCCTGCTGGATATCAACAATTCCGTGCCCGGCTACATCTATGATGAAGATATCAAGGGCAAGCATGATTACACCCTCACCGAAACCTTCATGGGCTTCCACTGCGGCAATACCCCCGCCTGCAAGATGTGCGCCGATCGTGCTGTCAAGTATCAGCTGATCCAGCATCGTGTGCTGGAGCCTGTGGGATCTGAGCCCGATATCTCCCGCGGCACTCTGGAAGGCGATATCGCTCCCAGCCCCATTACCTTCTTCCGTCTCCAGTGCGATTCTGAGGGCGTGCTGCGCTCCTATATCGCCCAGGGCGAAGTGCTGCCCGTGGCCACCCGTTCTTTCGGTGGCATCGGCGTTTTCGCCATTCCCGAAATGGATCGTTTTTATCGCCATGTGCTGGTGCAGAAGCGCTATCCCCATCACGGCGCCGTGGCGTTCGCACATTGCGCCAAGTATCTCTACGAAGTGTTCAAGTTCCTGGGTGTGCAGGATATCGCCTACAACCAGCCCAAGAACCTGCCCTATCCCACCGAAAATCCCTTCGCGTAATCATTTGCTTCGTTTATTGGAAATCTATCGGATTTCCTTCCCGTCGGATGCTCTGTTCGATTGGGATTGGCTCCAGATACAAAATCAGCCGTCCGGCACTATGCCGGGCGGCTTTTCAGATATACAAAAAAGGTGTTTGTGCATGCAAACACCTTTTGACTATTTTCGAATGTGAATTATTTTTTCTCCTGCTGATTTCTATACTCATTCAAGGCCGCTTCCATGCGGGCCATGAACAACTGCTGGCCATCAGTCTGATAACCCAGGAAATAAACATTCATGCACTCATAGCAATAAACACTCACCTCTGATTCCCTCCGATCCCGAGTACAACACATTATCCAACGGGTAACATATTAGACAATGATACCCACTCCCACCACAATAAACCGATTGCCAATTCAGCATAAAACTGGTGCAAATTTATATGGATGCAACACAAATTAGTGGGAAATTGTGCCAAATATAATTTTATCACAATTGGGTATTATTGTCTGAGATTAACGAGCCAATCAGATCGCGATCCTTTCGTGTATCAAGCAATGGCATATCCAGTACCAGAATATCTGCTTTCTTATCTTGAGTGATAAGGCGCCACTGCTCCAGAATATCATGGTAATTGCGCCCCAAACGATCAATACTTTTTATTACGAGAATATCGTCTTTTTGTAATTTGTTAATCAACCGCTGGTATTGGGGGCGGAAAAAATCTTTTCCGGATTGTTTGTCCAGATATATACGATTTTGGGGTATGCCAAATTGTTGGAACGCAATGATCTGGCGTTCTTCATTTTGTTCTTTTGTTGACACGCGTGCATAACCATAGGTTGTTGACATAAGTATTCTCCCCTTTAGTAAATTGTGGGTAATAATTCATATTGTATCAGGTTGTTCATGGATAGCGCGTGTGCATTGATGGAAAAAAACAAAGCCGGAACGAATAATTCATTGCAGGGCGGGCATGAATTTGATATAATGGGCATACCGTGGGTTGCTTTCGGAAAAAGAGAGCGGAAAACGGATGGATTGTGAAAGGAACATTGCCATGAAGCCTTATCGTGAAATGACGGCGGAAGAACTGACCGCTGAGATTACGGAACTGAAGGCGCAGTATAAGAAGATGCAGTCCCTGGGCATGCAGCTGAACATGAGTCGGGGCGTTCCCTGTCAGGAGCAATTGGATCTTTCCATGGGGATGATGGATGTATTGGATTCATCCTCCGATTTGACCTGCGAAGACGGTACCGACTGCCGCAATTACGGCCAGCTGACGGGTATTGAGGAGGCCCGGGAGCTGCTGGGAGATATGATGGAAAACAACCCCAAGGATATCATCATTTACGGCAACTCCTCCCTGAACGTGATGTTTGATACCGTTGCCCGGGTATGGAATCACGGCGTGATGGGCAATACCCCCTGGTGCAAGCTGCCGGAGGTAAAATTTCTCTGCCCGGTGCCCGGATACGATCGGCATTTTGCCATCACCGAGTATTTCGGCATTAAGATGATTCCTGTGCCCATGACGGCCACCGGCCCGGATATGGATATTGTGGAAAATCTGGTGCGGGAAGACGATGCCATCAAGGGGATCTGGTGCGTGCCCAAGTATTCCAATCCCCAGGGGATATCGTATGATGACGAAACGGTGCGCCGTTTTGCCCGGCTGGAGCCCGCTGCTCCGGATTTCCGCATTTTTTGGGATAATGCTTATGGCATGCATCATCTCTATGATCATCATCAGGATCATCTGATTGAAATCCTGGCGGAATGCAAACGGGCGGGTAATCCCGATCTGGTGTACAAATTTGCGTCTACTTCCAAGATCACCTTCCCCGGCAGCGGTATTGCCGCCATTGCCACCAGCCCCAACAACATGGTGGATTTCCTCACCAATCTCAGGATTCAGACCATCGGCCACGACAAGGTGAATCAGCTGCGCCATGTGCGCTTTTTCAAGAATATCCACGGTATGGTGGAGCACATGAGAAAGCATGCCGAAATCATCCGCCCTAAGTTCGAAACGGTGGAGGCCATTTTGGAAAAAAATCTGGCTGGGCTGGAAATCGGCACCTGGACCTGCCCGCTGGGCGGATATTTCATTATGTTTGACAGCCTGCCCGGCTGTGCCAAGGATATTGTGGCCCGGGCCAAGAAAGCGGGCGTCACCATGACCCCCGCAGGCGCTACCTGGCCTTATGGCCAGGATCCCCAGGATTCCAATATCCGCATTGCCCCCACCTATCCCTGCCTTGCGGATTTGACCAACGCCATGGAGATTTTCAGCCTCTGCGTACGCATCTCCAGTGCCAAAAAGCTGCTTTCCCAGATGCAGCAATAATGATTGCATATTTGCCCCGGAAGGCATCGCATGATCGCCTTCCGGGATTTTTCACAAATGTCTTTGGCTAACATAGGAGGAACCCTTATGCAAAAGATCATTTGCCCTAAGTGCAGCGAAGTATTCCAGGTGGATGAGGCGGGATATGCCGCCATCGTAAAGCAGGTGAGGGATCGGGAATTTGCCCGTGAAATTGAGCAGCGGGAAGCGGTGGCAGTGCAGTTGGCGGTGACGCAGACGGAACAGAAGAAAGAACAGGAGCTGCACGCCCTTCAGTCCCGGCTGGAAACGGAAGCCCAGAATGCCCGGGCGGATCGGCAGCGGACAGCGCTGGAAAACCAGCTGGAATTGGAAAAACAACAGCGCATCATCGAAAGCCTGCGCAGCCAGCTGGCGGCAGAGCGGGAAAAGACCCAGACTGCGGTGCAGCTGGCCATGCAGGATCAGAAAATCCGCATCCAGCAGTTGGAGGGCGATTTGCAGCATGAGAAGGATGACCGCCGCAATCAGGAACAGCTTTTGCGCCAGCAGCATCAGCGGGAATTGGAAATGAAGGAAGAACAATTGGCGCAGTACCGGGATTTCAAGGCCCGCCAATCCACCAAAATGATCGGCGAAAGCCTGGAACAGCATTGCCTTACCGAGTTCAACCGCATTCGTATGGCCGCTTTCCCCAATGCCTATTTTGAAAAAGATAATGACGCCCGTACCGGCAGCAAAGGGGATTTTATCTTCCGGGAATGCGCCGCCGACGGCACGGAATTGCTATCTATCATGTTTGAAATGAAAAATGAGATGGATACCACCGCCGTTAAGCACCGCAATGAGGATTTTTTTCGGGAACTGGATAAGGATCGACGGGAAAAAGGATGCGAATACGCAGTGCTGGTATCTCTGCTGGAGGCGGACAGCGAATTGTACAATGGGGGCATCGTGGACGTATCCTATAAATACCCCAAGATGTATGTGATCAGGCCTCAGTTCTTTATCCCCATGATCACCCTGCTGCGCAATGCCGCCCAGAATGCCCTGCAATATCGGCAGGAGCTGGCCGTCATTCGCAATCAGCACATCGATATATCCAATTTCGAAGCGGATATGAACGATTTTAAGGAAAAATTCTCCCGCAATTATCGACTGGCCAGCGAAAAATTTCATAAGGCCATTGAGGAAATCGATAAAACCATCGATCATCTGCAGAAAACCAAAGAGGCGCTGCTGTCCTCGGAAAATAACCTGCGCCTGGCCAACAGCAAGGCGGAGGATCTGTCCATCAAGCGCCTGACCCGCAATAATCCCACCATGGCCGAAAAATTCGCCGCCCTCAAGGGGCAGGAATGAGCAAAGGAATAAATCAATCATGACTGAGCGGCTGTATTATGACAATGCCTATCTGACGGAATTTGACGCCCGGGTGCTGGCGTGCCGGCAGGAGGGGGACAAGTATTGGGTGCTGCTGGACCGCAGCGCCTTTTATCCCACCTCCGGGGGCCAGCCATTTGATACCGGTATGCTGGGCGGAGAAAGGGTAGAGGATGTGCAGGCGGAGGAGGGGCAGGTGTGGCATCTGCTTTCTGAGCCGCTGGAGGTGGGCGCATCGGTTCACGGCATGATCGACTGGCCCCGGCGCTTTGATCATATGCAGCAGCATGCTGCCGATCACATGATCGCAGGCGCTCTGCACCGGCTGTATGGGGGCGTGACCATCGGGCTGCATATCAGTGATGAGTTTTCCACCATTGACGTTTCCATGCCTGGCGGGGCAATCCGCTTGACAGCGACACAGATCGGGGAGATTGAAGGGGATGTGAATGCGGAAATCCAGCGGAATGTGCCCATCCGCTGCTGGTTCCCTGGGGAGGAGGAATTGCCCGCCTTGCCCCTGCGCAAGCCTCCCACCGTTCAGAGTCATGTGCGCATCGTGGCCATAGGGGAAAAGGAAATGGTGGCCTGCGGCGGCACCCATCCCGCCAGCGCCGGGCAGATCGGCCCGGTGAAAATATTGTGGACCGCCCCCGCCCGGGGCAAGATGCGGCTGGCATTTGCGGCGGGAATGCGCGCAATCCAGGATTATATCCGGTGTTTTGACGCAGCCCATGAGGCGGCGGCGCTGCTGTCCAGCACGGTGGAGCAGCTGCCCGGCGCTGTAAAGGCCCTGCAGGAAAAGCTGCATGGGGCGGAAATGATGCTGACCAAATTGAAAACGGAGCAGCTGCTTTCCCAGGGGACAGGATTCCTGGAAGAGGCAGAGATACTGCCCTGCGGAGAGCGGCTGGTGGCCAGGTTTGTGGAGGCAGACGCTCAACAGCTGCGGCAATTGGCCGCGCATCTGATTCGGCAGCCCGGAGTGATTGCCTTACTTGGGGCCAGGAATGGGGATCAGGCCCTGTATGTGTTCGGCTGCGCTGCGGATGTGCAGCAGGATATGGGCAAATTGCTTCGGGATGCGGCCCTGCCATTGGGCGGCAAGGGCGGCGGACGGCAGGACTTTGCCCAGGGGGGCGGCAGCGAAATGATTCTGGCGGCTGCATGCCGAATACTGATGAATCAATAAACAACGACGGCTGCATGGCAATGATTTAACCGTCGTTTATCCTGCAATATTAAAAATTGACCGCTGATAACGGTCATTTTTTATTTCTGTGTGCAAATATAATTTATTTTCAAAAATATTGCTTGACAAATAATACTATGTAAAATATAATATTGCCAGGAGGTGAGCATTGTGGATGCACAGCTCAAGCGAGGACTTATCGAAGTGTGTATTTTATCACTGCTGGTCCGGGGGGACAGCTATGGTTATCAGCTGATCAAGGATATGGGACCCATCCTTTCCGTTTCGGAGTCCACCCTGTATCCGGTGTTGCGGCGGCTGGAGGCGGCGGAATGCCTGACGGTCTATTCCCGGGAGCATAACAGTCGGCTGCGGAAATATTACGCCATTACTGAGGCGGGACGTCGGCGGATCCTGGATTTTCAGCAGGAATGGGCGGAAATGAACAAAGTGTATCGGTTCATTATGGGGGATGAGGCCTGAGGGCCAACCCGATGAAAGCGGACAGAAGGAGGAAACAGCAATGACCCGGGATGAATATCTCTCCAGGCTCAATGAGGCCCTGAATTTTATGGAGGAGGAGGCCCGTGCCGCCGCCCTCACCTTTTATAGCGAAATGTTGGATGACCGGATGGAGGACGGCATGGAGGAAGTGGCAGCGGTAGCGGCCATGGATGCGCCGGAGATCATCGCACAGCGGCTGCGCAGCGAGGGCACGCCGGAAGGGAAGGAAGCCGATCCCGATTTGTTTGCCGCCTTTGCCAAGCAGGCCAGGCAAATGGCTGGGGATGCTTGGAAGGCCGCCGGTGAATTGTGGGAGAATGCGGAAAAGGCAGCGGGCAAGGCCATTGCCAAGGCGGATGAGGCGATCCAGTCTGCTGCAAGTTCCATTCGGGAAGAAATCAACAAAATGGAAAGGGGAGGATATGATCAGTGCATCTTTTCCATCCCCGCAGTGGATTTAACAGGGGTAAACCTGCAGGCCAGGGATATGCCGATGCGGGTGCAGCCAAGCAAAGATGAGCGGGTATATCTTACCTACTATTCCTGCAAGGACGATCCATATGCTGTTCGGGTGGAGAACGGTGTGCTGAAGCTGCAGCATCAAGGGCATGGCAAGAAAAAGAGTTTCCATTTTTCCATGTTCGTCTTCGGCAAGGAAAAGCTATTGTGGAATCAGGCAGCGCCCATGGTTGAGCTGGCGGTGCCCGCTCAGGCGGCTCTTTCCCTTTGTGTTGAAACCAGTAACGGCTCCATTCAGGTCGGCGGGCTGCAGGCCTTGGGGCATATGGAACTGGGCACTGTCAACGGGCGCATCACGCTGGATAATACCTGCTGTCAGCAACTGAATATGACAACCACCAACAGCCGCCTGGAACTGCTGAAGGTTCAGTGCCTGGGTCGGCTTGCCGGCAGTACCAGCAATGGCCGCATTGAAATGACCGGCTGCCGTGTGGAAGGGGACGTGGAGATGAGCACCTCCAACGGCCGGGTGCAGGCGGCGGATTGTACTGCCCTGGGACAGATAGCCCTGCGCACCTCCAACGGCGCCATCCATGTGGAGGATCTTTCAGCTTCTGGCCTGGAGCTGCTCACATCCAACGGAGGCATCAGTGGGATGCTGCCGGGAAACCAGGCCGATTGGGCCATCTGCAGCGGCACCTCCAACGGTTCCAATTCACTGCCTGCCCGCCAGGCGGGAGAAAAGCCCCTGAACGTGCATACTTCCAATGGCAGCATCAAGCTGAATTTTGCTGAAAAATAAGCCGTTTTTTCACGAAAAACCCGCAGAAAAAGCCCCCGGTATACAGGCGGACTGTTTCCGGGACAGAGGACAAAGAAAAGAAACACCCTGTTGTGGATAAGTGAAAATTGATACACAACCTGGCGCCTTGTTCATCCGTTTTGTTGAGGAACGGCAATTAAAACAGCACACCGTTTGCACGGTGTGCTGTTTTTAATCTTCAAAAGCTGAAAAGCAGTTGGTTATTTCTGAACAAACTCAATACGATTGTCCTGAACCACCAATTCGTAAGTTACGTTGGACGCATCATGTAAAGTGTATTCTGTGGTTACGTCGTCCTTGAAATATACCTTTACATGAGCCAAATCGGCTTCGGTAAGAGTGTAGCCGTCAGCGCCTTCCAGCAATGTACGACGGATAATAGTATCGCTGTCATTGACGTAGAATACCAAATCGTTTTCCAGAGCGGAAGTCACGCGAATTGCAGGCAGAGGCTCGAATGTTAATACACCTGTGCTGGTATCACGATGAGATGCATTGCTATTCGCATTATAGATGCCATCAATAGCCACATCTCCGGAGATGGTGTAGGTCAGAGGAGCATACCCCGGAAGCAAATACAATGCATTATCGTCTGCAAGTGTACTGTTGGAAATGTTTACCGTAGCATTCGCTGCTTGAATGCTATTACCACCCGTAGATGTGTTTGTATTACCGGTGATGGTTGTATTTTTGACATTGAGCGTACCACCACTTGCGACATTCACACCAGCGGCTACTTTTGCAGTATTTCCGCTAATCGTTCAGTTTTCCAGAGTAACGTTACCGTATACTTGCATTGCACCGCCGTAACCGGTGTTGTATGCGCCTGTAATCTTACAATTCGTCAAAACGGCATCGGCATCAGCCGTTACATATACAGCACGCGAAACATTTGTAGCATCAGCTTTTGCATCAACGGTCAAATCCGTGATATTTGCATTTTCTTCAATGCGGATCACAGGATTAGCTGTCGAATCAGCGGCTCTGGAGATTGTCTTGCCATTGCCGTTGATTACAACATTCTTTCCGGCAGGAATCGTAACCCGCTCGGAAACTTCAAAGCTATTTGCAATGCTAATCACAGTCGGATTGGCTGCGTCAGTCGATGCTTCGGCAATCGCAGCTTTTAACTCCGCTTCGTTCGTGACTTTGACAGGCTTATCGAACTCGGCATCCTTATCGTACTGATTGTCAAAGCTGTCTTCCTCGGAAGCAAGCTGAGTAGCAAGAACGGTCACATCGATGGTAATGCTCTTGTTCTGATACTCATTGCCGGCTTCTTCCTTCATGTGAACAGCCAGGGCAAAGTAATCGATGCCTTCGCTAGCCTTGATGGCGCCATTGGAAGCGGCAACGGTTGCGCCGGCGGCAATATCGCCGGCTGGGCATTTGCCTTCAGGGCAGCCCAATCATCAGCGGTAATTTCGCCGTATTCGGCGCCGTCAACGATGGCATACTCCAGCGAGCCGATCAAACCGCCGTCAATGACGTTCAACTCGATGTTGTACTTGAGATCCAGCGTTCCCTTGTTCTCGATCCCCAGATAGACGATCTGGGTCTTGCCGGGCTCCCAGAGGGTCTGGGCGTTGTTGTTCTGGGCGATGGAGCCGGCGCCGAAGATGGGGGCGGTGCTGTCGCTGATGTCCTGGTAAGCGCTGCCGTTGTGCATCAGCAGGGCAACGTCCAGCGTGCCGGACTGAATCTTGTTGCCGTTGGAGCTCACCTCATCGGTGAACCAGGCGATGGTGCCGCCAACGGTGGCCGTGAGAATACACGCGACCAGCAGCAGGGAAATGACCCATGTGCGTTTCATGAATGGTTCCTCCTCAATTTTTGCATACATCAAACAGGTAAAAATGATGGATTTTTCTGCATTTGACGTATTCTTCCCAAATATTGTATCATACTACCCCCCCGATTGTTAAAAATTGATTACGGTAATTTTACATTTTTCACAACACTGCCTGTTTCGGGCATGCTGCGGTTTCGCTGCACGGCTGTTCGCCTTTTTATGTCCGTTCCCACGTTTGCTTTAATGGATGGGAAGATGTATATGGCCACAAGGTTGAGGGAAGCAACCAAGGCCTTGAAAAAGAAAGTTCTAAGAGCAAACGAAAGGACGGTACTCCACATGAAACACACTACTTCTTCTCTCTACGCCATCGACCACATCAACGCCGCCATCACCGTCAGCAAGACCTT
>SVGR01000045.1 GCA_015056265.1 Clostridiales bacterium | reverse complement strand
TGGGATCCATCATCAGATATTCGTTTCGTACCCAGCCGGTTTTCGTACCGTCAGCATAATAGATTTTTGCATAACCATCCCAGCTTTCGATCACCGGAATGGTTTTTCCGGAATAATACCGTGTGTCTACCGCCTTGCCCCCCTGATCGCCCCGCTGATCCAGGATCGTCAGGCTTTCGCAGAGAATGACGGCAGGGGTACATTCAATGCCCGTCCAGGCCTTAAAATCTTCATCCACGCCTGACGGCGGCAGGATGGAGGCAAGGGCAGAAGGAAAGAGAAAAAGAAAAGCGAGAAAAAGCAGCATAAATCTTTTCATGATGGATATCTCCTTAAGTATATTTGCTCATATAACGCAGGAAGATGGAAATATCTTCCCTGATCATTCTTCATTGAACGAATTTTTTCTTCTGTTATCGCCTTGTATGTGAAGCTTTCCCATGGTATAATAAATTGTGGCATTGTGCCCACTGAAAGGAATGGAAATGTATGTTTATCGCCAATGGCTGGAAAGATTTTGAGGTGCTGGATACCGGGAACGGCGAAAAGCTGGAGCGGTGGGGGGAATTTCTTCTCGCCCGGCCGGATCCCCAGGTGATCTGGCCCTGTGCCCAGGAAAGATTATGGAATAAGGCCCAGGCCCACTATACCCGCAGTGAGCGGGGCGGCGGCGCATGGGATTTTAAAGAAAAGCTGCCCGAAAAATGGATCGTGACCTACGGCGATCTGAAATTCTATGTGCGGCCCACGGGCTTTAAGCACACCGGCCTGTTTCCGGAGCAGGCGGCCAACTGGGACGCCATGGCAGGCATGATCAAACGCCGCCCCGGGGCCAAGGTGCTCAATCTGTTCGCCTATACCGGGGGCGCTTCCCTGGCCTGCGCTGCAGCCGGCGCCCATGTGACCCATGTGGACGCCGCCAAGGGCATGGTGCAGTGGGCAAAAGAAAACAGAGAACTGTCCGGACTGCCTGAATCCTCCTTCCGCTTTATCGTGGAGGACGCCCTGGCTTTCGTGAAGCGGGAAATCCGCAGGGGCAATCAATACGACGGCATCGTGATGGATCCCCCCAGCTATGGCAGAGGCCCCACCGGCGAAGTATGGAAGCTGGAAAATGAACTGTATGGCCTGGTGGAAACATGCGCTCAGGTGCTCAGCGCCGATCCCCTTTTCTTTTTCATCAACAGCTATACCACCGGCTTCCAGCCGGCTGTTTTGCAGAATATCCTGCAGAAAACTGTTTCTGTCAAGTACGGCGGCCTGATCGATTCCCAGGAGCTGTGCCTCCCCGTCCGCTCCGGCGGTGTGCTGCCCTGCGGCGCTACCGGGAGATGGCTGGCGAAGTAATACGGGGAAGAAATAATTCGGAATTCGAAATGCGGAATTCGGAATTGCGGAAAGTTGTGAAAATATTTCATGGCCCCAATTGTACTAATTTTGAAATGATTAACAAATCATTGATTAGCAAACTTTAATTCAGAATTCCGCATTCCGCATTCCGAATTTATAAAGCGATTCGATACTAACAGGAGGGAATGAAACTCTATGGAACAGCCCACCATTCTGTTTGAAGATAATCATGTGGTCGTGGCGGTGAAGCCCCCAAACCTGCTGACCCAGGGGGATAACACCGGCGATGAAAACCTGCTGGATCAGGTGAAGGAATACATTAAAGAAAAGTATGAAAAGCCCGGCGAAGCCTACATTGGTCTGGTGCACCGGATGGACCGGCCTGTGGGCGGCCTTTTGTGCTTTGCCCGTACCAGCAAGGCAGCTGCCCGGCTGTCTGAGCAGGTGCGCATCCATGAATTGAACCGCCAGTATATCTGCGTGGTGGAAGGGGAAGCCCCCGATCAGTTTACTTACGTGGATTATCTGGCTAAGGACGTGGAAAAGAATATGGTCACTGTGGTGCCCGCCTATCGCAAGATCGAAACCGGCGCCAAGGAAGCCATCCTCCACGGCCGCACCATCGCCCGTCGGGACGGCCTTTCCCTGGTGGCCATCCAGCTGGAAACGGGCCGCGCCCATCAGATCCGGGTGCAGATGCAGCATGCCGGCTTCCCCCTCTGGGGCGATAATCGCTACGGCAACGGAAAAAGGGGCCAGCAGATTGCCCTGTGGGGCTTCCGGCTGTCTTTTGCCCATCCCATCACCAAGGAGCAGTTGCTCTTCATCGCGCCCACCCCCGAAGAAAAGCCCTGGCTGTGGTTCGAGCGGGAAATCCGGGGCCTGGAAAACGTCTGGCCCCAGATCAAGCCTGCCGTCACCGTGGAATAAAGAGCACGCTATTCGGACTTGCGATTCAAGAGGAAAAGAAATATGAAAAAGCTGATTGTCTTTCTGCTGTTGTCCGTCATGATTTGCGTGCCCTGTCTGGGCGAGGAGGCAGGCCAGCCCTTTACCCTTCGCGGGGATATCACCTTCGGCCTGTCCATGGATGAAGTGATGAACCGGGAAGCGGCCCGGGGCATCGAACTGATTGATTCCGAGGAAGATTACGCCCGGGAAATGCGGGTTATGAGTGCCGGCAGCGCCATGGGCCTTGGCTACGGTTTTGATGCGGATGATCGCCTGGCGGAAATCATTTACTTTTTTACAGATGTGACGGCGGCCGCTACTGGGAATGAAGCCAAGCGGGATTACAGCAAGTATGATCTGGCCTTTGCCCAGACCCAGTATCCCATGCTGGAAAAAACCCTGGAGGAAAAGTACGGCCCCGCCCAGGAAACCGACATTGTGACCAACGGCTATTTCAGCTGGGAGCTGAGTCAGTTTGGTAACTACGAATGCTATGTGGAATGCAACCGCCGCCTGGTGCCCAGCCAGGAGGGCTATGTGGTGATCGAGCATATCATTTTCGGTGCCTATAGCAGGTATTACAATGTCGTCACCTATGAATATATGACCGCCGAAGCTTATGAAAATAAGCTGAATGAAAAGCAAGTGCAGGATTATCTGAACGGGATCCTGTAAGCAGGAGAGAGAAAATGAGCAGTCCCATCCAGTTTGAATTGATCAAGACCTGCAAGCAGTCCGGGGCGCGCCTGGGCGTGCTGCACACCCCTCACGGGGATATCCCCACCCCCATTTATATGCCGGTGGGCACTCAGGCTACCGTGAAGGCCATGACCCCCCATGAAATGGAATCCCTGGGCACGAAAATTATGCTGTCCAATACGTATCACCTGCATCTGCGGCCCGGCGAGGAGATCGTGCAGGAAGCGGGCGGGCTACATAAATTCATGAGCTGGGATCATCCCATCCTCACCGACAGCGGCGGATTCCAGGTGTTTTCCCTGGCGGGCTTGCGCAAGATCACGGAAGAGGGCGCGGCTTTCCGCAGCCATCTGGACGGGGGCAAGCGCTTCATCAGCCCGGAAAAATCCATGGATATCCAGCAGGCCCTGGGCGCCGATATCGCCATGGCCTTTGACGTGTGCAGCCCCTATCCTTGCGATCATAAAACCGCGGAAGAGGCCATGCACCGCACCCATCGCTGGGCGGAGCGCTGCAAAAAGCATCATACCCGCCAGGATCAGGCCCTCTTTGGCATCATCCAGGGCGCGTTCTATGATGATTTGCGCATCGAATCCGCCAAGGTGCTCACCGATATGGATTTCCCCGGCTACGGCATCGGCGGCCTGTCGGTAGGCGAACCCAAGCCCATCATGTATGATATGCTGGAAAAGATCGAGCCCTATATGCCCAAGCACAAGCCCCGGTATCTGATGGGCGTGGGCACCCCCGATTGCTTCCTGGAGGGCGTGCTGAGGGGCGTGGATATGTTTGACTGCGTGCTGGCTACCCGCATTGCAAGAAACGGCACCGTGTTTACGAAAAACGGCCGTTTGGTGGTGCGCAACGCCGCCTATGCCCATG
Source organism: Clostridiales bacterium (assembly GCA_015056265.1). Classification (GTDB taxonomy): domain Bacteria; phylum Bacillota; class Clostridia; order Christensenellales; family Aristaeellaceae; genus RUG563. The sequence goes on along the minus strand of SVGR01000045.1, from coordinate 12,495 downwards.
ATTTCGAACCCCTGGAAGAGGGCTGCGATTGCTACGCCTGTAAGAATTTTTCCCGGGCCTATATCCGCCACCTGATCAAGGCGGAGGAAATCACCGGCGCCCGCCTCACCTCTATCCACAACCTGCGCTTCCTCATCCGTATGATGGAAGAAATCCGCCAAGCCATTATGGAGGATCGCTTCCTGGATTACCGGAAGGAATTCTACGATCGTTACGATATGACAAGGAATTTCTGAGGCCATGCAAGAAAAAAGGCTGCCGGTCGGCAGCCTTTTTTTTATGGATTTTTCCTTACGGGGCGGGGGTCACAGGCACCACGGAATACCACACATCCCCATTCTCCTGGGTTTCGGAGATGATTTCGTAGCCGTCTGCCAATACAATCAAGGCGGGAACGGTGGGATTGGTCCATGGACGGGCAAATGCGCTATTCATGGGATTCCAATTGACGAATGTACCGCCGCTGAGCGTGATTTTCTGATTATTGATATAGTTAAGATTATTGCCCATGCTCAGCAGTGCAGCGTTGGGATTTGCTTCATTTTTGAAGAAGCCGCCGTTGATTTCGATGAAACCGTTGATGCAGTACAGAATAGGAGCATTATCATCGTTGCTAATGAAATTACCGTCATTGATAATCAATTTTGAGGAATTCTGAATGTGGCAGGAATTATTCTTGCCTGTGCTGCCGAATTGGTAGGTACCGCCGTTGATAGTGATAATACTTCCAGAATTTGCGTAAATACCGTCGCCCATTTCGACGATACCATCACCATTGAAAGTGAGAGTGCTGCCATCGTAAGCACGAATTGCATAGTCAGAACCGTTAATCTTCATTTCCTGACCGTTCAAATCCAAGCTCATGTCAGCACCGTTGATAACACCAAAGGCACTATCCAATTCCACATCATCCATCAGGTAGAAATTTCCCCCGATATCCCGGGCATCATTCAGTGTGATCCCCAGAGAAACGGGAACCGGCAGCTTGGCGTTTACGTCATACTGATCGTCAAAGGCGTCTTCCTCCACGGTGGCCTGGGTGGCGAACAGCTTCAGCGCAAAATCAGAGCCGATGGCCAGGCCCTGATATTCGTTGCCGGCGGATTCCTGCATTTTCAGGCCCAGGGTGACGGTAACAGTTTCGCCGGCTTCCAGCTTGCCGGAGGCGGTGTTGATACCTGCCAGCACTTCTGTCAGGCTGCCAATTTTGTTTTCTTCCGTAAGAACCGTGCGGTCGGCAATCTGGACGGCAGGGTCTGCATAGTATACGTCGATCACATCGGCCAGTTTGCTTACCATACCGTTGGCAGCAACAATCAGCTGATATTTCAGGGCCAGGCTGCCCACATTCTTGATCTGAATATGGCGAACCTCGGTATAGCCGGGCTCCCATTTGTCATAGTTAAAGATGGAACCTGTGGACGCGTCCGTCCAGATGGCATTGGCAGGATCCTCTTTGCCGTCCGCCCAGTACATTTCCACATCCAGGGTACCGGAGGCGATGATGTTATTGCTGCTTTCCACCGTATCGGTGAACCAGGCGATGGTACCGCCAACCAAAGCGAAGGCAGATACTGCCATGGCCAGCAGCATGATCATCATGCGGGTGCTGAGTTTCTTGGTTTTCATGATTTCCCTCTCCTTTCGATTATCAGGAAAACATCTCTGACATCTATTTTTCAGACATTATTTTCCTAATTAATCTTATTTTATCCTACTTTATGCTACTTGTCAATATTAAAAGCGAGTTCCGTGTATAATGGAAACCGGGTGATGTGCATGAAGCCGCTGAAGGAAAAGATCAGCATTACGATCGATCAGGACGTACTGGAAAAGGCTAAGGACGCCGCAGAAAAGGATGATCGCTCCCTGTCCCAGTATATTAATCTGGTGTTAAGAGAACACTTAAAAAGCCACGCGGATGAGCGTGGCATGGATGATTAAGATCATATTTGTTTGAGGGCTGCTGGATGGCGGCCCTTTTTGCATGTTGTATGTACTTTATTTCTCCATATGCTTCATGGTCAGGGCGGCGCGCTCGGAAATCTTTACAGCGCCCACCCCGAAAATGGAGGTGTTCAGTTTATCGCCGATGGGAGTGGTCCATTCCGGGCCGATGCACCGGGTGCCATAGGCCATACCCAGGATGGAGCCCACGGTGGCCCCATTACAATCGGTATCGAAGCCTGTTTCTACCGCCATACAGATAGAGGCGCTGTAATCTCCCCTGCCATAGAGCAGGGAAGCGGCCACGATCATGGCGTTGGAGATGGTATGGCACCAGCCGTGGCCGGTATATTCATCCCAGCAGGAATGGATGTACTGGAAACACTCCTGCTGGCTTGCGCCTGCATCATATTTTATCAAGATATTCTGGATGGCTTCGTGGAGCCGGGAGGTATGAGGGATCTGGGCAAGCCCTGCCTGGATGATTGTTTTGATATCAGTGGTGCAGGCGGCTGCTGCGATCATGGCGGCGATGAGCATTTCCCCGTAGATGCCGTTCTTCACATGGGAAATGGAGGCATCCCGGAAGGCCATTTCTGCGGCCAAAGCCGGATTACCAGGGTTGATATAGCCGAAATAATCCCCCCGGATCTGGGCGCCGATCCATTCCCGATAGGGATTTTTATAGAGGGCGGATTGGGGCGGCTCATAGCCTTTCACAAAATTGCAGAAGGCCACTCGTTCAGCGGTGCAGTAGGCATCCTTGGGCTGCAGATCCAGCCAGGCCCGGGATACATCATGGGCGGTGAAATCCCGGCCGTATTTTTCAATGATTTCCTGGGCCAGAACCATATAGTTGGTATCATCATCCACCGGCATGCCGTCGATATCATCCGCATAGCAGCGATGGGCGAAGGGATAGCCGTATTTTTCCAGGTTTTCTTCCTTCAGATCCTTTTTCAGGATGTAGCGATGCATGGGATAATTATCTGTCTCTTTCAGGAACGGGATCAATTCGTTGGTGCGCACCCCTTCCACTGTTTTCCCCAGCAGGCAGCCGCAAATGCGCCCCTGCCATGCACCCAGCACCTGATCGGGCAGGCGATGGGGCTGGAAGGCGGGTAAAACAACATTGCTCTTTCTCAGCGTCTGGATTTCCGGCAGCGTAGAGGGCTCCAGATAAGGATAATCGGGGTGGGCGGGGGCGTTGAGCACCACATCGAACAAAATATCCCCTAGCTTTTTCTTGGTTTCATCTTTGGGCAGCAGGGATACCGCCTTGAAAAGCTCGGCATAGGCCCGCAGATCCAGCCCCTCCTCCGTGGATTGCTGGTATTCCGTCATCAGATCGGAAGAATAGGATTCCCAGTCGTGCAGGTGGCCGTATTGAGGGCGCAGCACCTTCCGCTGGCGCATATCCTGGGCGTCCCGCATGGTCCGATCCAGGATCAATTCATCCAGGGATATATCGAAATGACGAGCGATGCGGATCAGCTTATCCAATTCCGGGGTGGCGCTGCCCTTTTCCCATTTCTGCACCGATTGCCGGGATACCCCCAGTATTTCCGCTAATTGCTCCTGGGACAGATGGGCGTCGATACGCAGTTTTTGTATTTTCTCACTGAAGGCCATAAGAGCACCTCCTGATATATTGTAATGCTATTCTATCAGACTGCCGGCGGAAATTCCACCAACTGAACGCAAAAAAATGACAACCCACGGTTGTCATTTTAAAGAAACAGATCATTTTCTGGGGAAAATACCCCGGTCGCCTTTGCAGATATGATTTTCCGGCACGGTGCCCCGGACGGAGGAAAGGGGATAGACGGAGGCATTTTTGCCGATCACGGTTCCCGGATTCAGCACCGCATGGCAGCCCACTTCCGCAAAATCCCCTACCATGGCCCCCAGCTTTTTGCGGCCGGTTGCAGCTTTTTCTTCTCCGCAGCGAACGGTGACGGGGGATTTATCGCTTTTCACATTGGAGGTAAGCGCCCCGGCGCCCAGGTGGCTCCTGTATCCCAGAATGGAATCTCCCACATAATTGTAATGAGGCACTTGCACATGGTCAAAGAGGATGCAGTTTTTCAGCTCTGTGGAATTGCCCACCACGCAATGATCCCCGATGAGGGCGCTGCCCCGGATAAAGGCGCCGGGCCGCACCTCCGTTCCATGGCCGATGATGCAGGGGCCGGCGATGTAGTTATTGGGGAAAATGACGGCGTCCCGGGCGATCCAGATGTTTTCGCCCCGCTGATCATATTCATCGGCGGGGAGCGAAGGCCCAAGTGCCAGGATGAAGGCCTTGATTTCATCCAGCGCCTCCCAGGGATATTCTGTTTTGTCCAGAAGGGGAGCGGCCAGCGTATGGGTCAGATCAAATAAATTTCGGGTAGTGATCATGAGCATTTTCCCCCTCAGGCATTGATCAGTTCGGCTTTTTTCATGGCTTGCAGGATATGATCTACACATTTTTGGCACAGGGCTTCATTTTCTGCCTCTGCCAGCACCCGGATGACGGGCTCCGTGCCGCTCTTGCGCAGCAAAACCCGGCCAGCGCCGCCGATCATCTCTTTTGCTTTTGTCAAGGCCTCTTGCACATCCGGATGGGCAAGGGCGGCTTCTTTATCGGTGACCCGCACATTTTTCAGCACCTGGGGGAAGAGGGTTACCGGCTCTGCCAGCTTGGACAGGGGTTGTTTCTGATCCAGGATGGCCTGCATCAGCTTGATGGCGGTGAGTACCCCATCTCCGGTGGTGGCGTATTTGCTGAAGATGATATGGCCGCTCTGCTCCCCGCCCAGGAGATGTCCGCCGGCGCGCATGCATTCATATACGAACCGATCGCCCACCTTGGTCTGCACTTGATCAATGCCAGCCTTTTCCAGGGCAATGCCCAGACCAAAATTGCTCATCACAGTGGATACCACGGTGTTGGTGGTCAGCTTATCCCGCTTTTTCATATAGACGCCGTAAATGTAGAGGATCAGATCCCCATCGATGAGATTCCCCTGTTCATCCACCGCCAGGCACCGGTCCGCATCCCCGTCAAAGGCAAAGCCCACATCCAGCCCTTTTTCTTTTACAAAAGCCTGCAGCTGCTCAATATGGGTGGAGCCGCAGTTGTTATTGATGTTGGTGCCGTTGGGCTGGTTGTGGATCACGTGGGTTTCTGCGCCCAGGGCGTCAAAAACCGATTTGGCGATCATCCAGGTGCTGCCATTGGCACAATCCAGGCCCACCTTCATCCCCTTATAGGAATGGGTGGCCAGGGAAATAAGATAGCCGATATAGCGGTTGCGGCCGGCGGCGTAATCGATGGTGCGGCCGATCTTATCCCGGAGGGCATAGGGGGCCTCGGGCAATTCCCCGTCCAGATATTTTTCAATCTGATCGGTGACCTCATCAGCCATTTTCTCTCCGTTGCCATTGAGCAGCTTGATACCGTTGTCATAATAAGGGTTGTGGCTGGCGGAAATCATGATGCCGCAGTCAAAGCCCTCCGACCGGGTCACATAAGCTACGGAGGGGGTGGTGGTAACGTGGAGCAGATATACATCCGCCCCGGAAGAGGTGAGCCCTGCCGCCAGGGCATATTCAAACATATAACTGGAAAGCCGGGTATCCTTGCCGATGACCACCTTTGCCCGGTGGCCCCGGCCGTAATAATAGCCAAGATATCGGCCCACCTTGAAGGCATGCTCCACGGTCAGATTCACATTGGCTTCCCCCCGGAAACCATCGGTGCCAAAATATTTGCCCATACTGTTCTCCTTTTCCTGTCCTTCGGTGATTGGCGCTTTGCCCATATTATAGTATGCCGGGAAATCAGCGTCAACACTTTGCCACATATTTGCTATTTACTGGTAAAAATATGCAATTCAATCGTTTGAATGCACAAATTAAAATAAAAATTGCAATATATTGCATTGGGATTTTTCAAATACCGTTCTCTTGACATGGAAAAGAAGAAAAGGATTTTTGAGCGGATATGCGTTTCCTGCTTGCGCTGAAAGGAAAAAGAACGTATACTAATAGACGGGTATAGTTAATAGACGGGTATATCCATGGAAAGGAAGGAATTATTATGACGGTCAAAGAGCGGTTTTTAAAATATGTATCCATTCCCACTACTAGTAATGAAAACTGCGCAACCTGCCCCTCTTCCCCCTGCCAGTGGGATCTGGCCCGGGAACTGGTGAAGGAAATGCAGGAAATGGGGCTGTCCAACGTACGGATGGATGCGCATGCTTATGTATATGCTGAGATTCCCGCCAATATGGCAGATGCCCCCGCCATCGGCCTGATCGCCCACATGGATACGGTGGATGCCGTGCCTGGGGAAAATATCAAGGCCAGAGAGATTTCTTATCAGGGTGGAGATATTGTACTTAATGAGGAAAAGGGCATCGTGATGAGAGAAGCGGATTTCGGTTCCCTCAGTATCCGGAAGGGCCATACCCTCATCGTTACCGACGGTACCACCCTGCTTGGCGGCGACGATAAGGCGGGCATTGCGGAAATTCTTACTCTCTGCGAATATGTGTTGCAGCATCCGGAAGTGAAGCATGGTAAAATTTGCATTGGCTTTACCCCCGATGAAGAGATCGGTCGGGGGGCGGATTTGTTTGACGTAGCGGGCTTCGGCGCGGATTTTGCCTATACCGTGGACGGCGGCGCCATTGACGAAATGGAATATGAGAATTTTAATGCTGCTTCTGCCAAGGTACTGGTAAACGGATTTTCCATTCATCCCGGCGGGGCGAAGAATAAGATGCGCAATGCCGCCCGGCTGGCCATGGAATTCCACAGCATGCTGCCCGTTAACGAAATCCCCGAATGCACGGAGGGATATGAAGGCTTTTATCATCTGTGCCATATGGAAGGGGAGGAGCAGCAGGCGGAGCTGCAGTATATCATCCGGGATCATGATATGGCAAAATTTCTGGCGAAGAAGGAAAGAATGGAAAAGATCGCCGCCTATCTGAATGAAAAATACGGTGAAAATACCTTTGAACTCACCCTGAAGGACAGCTATTTCAACATGCGCCAGAAGGTGGAGGAAAAGTATTTCGTGGTGGAGCGGGCCATGAATGCCCTTTCAGCCTGCGGCCTTATCCCCCGCTGCGCGCCCATCCGGGGCGGCACGGATGGCGCCCGGCTTTCCTTCATGGGCCTGGTATGCCCCAATCTGGGCACAGGAAATAACAACGGCCATGGGGTATATGAATATGTATCGGTGAACGAAATGGAAAAAATGGTGGAAGTGCTGAAAGCGCTGGTATTGGAAAAATGATGGAATATGCGATCAATCGCCCTCTGCAGTGTGCTGCCGTTCATGATTTATCCGGGTTTGGCCGGTGTTCGCTGACAGTGGCGCTGCCGGTGCTGTCTGCCATGGGGGTGCAGGTAAGCTGCTTGCCCACTGCTGTTTTATCCACACATACCGGAGGCTTCAAGGGCTATACCTTCCGGGATCTGACGGCGGATATGGGCCCTTTCTTCCGCCATTGGCAAAGGGAGGGGTTTCGGTTTGACGCCCTCTATACCGGATATCTGGGCAGCGAAGAGCAGATTCAGCTGGTGGAGGAATTTCTTTCCGTTTTCCGGACGGATGAGAACTGTATCCTGGTGGATCCGGTGATGGGGGATCACGGGAAGCTATACACCCTATATACTGAAAAAATGGCCGCCGGCATGAAGCGGCTCTGCGCCCGGGCGGATGTGATCGTGCCCAATATGACGGAGGCGGCGTATCTCACCGGCATGGAGTACCGGGCGGAGGGACATACGGAAGCCTATCTGCAGGAAATGTGCGAAAAGCTGATGGCTTTGGGGCCCGGGAAGGTGGTGCTCACCGGCGTCTGCCCGGAAAAGGGGCGTATGGGCACTGCCTGCTTTGAGGGCGGGAAGATGAGGATCTACGCCCCAGCCCGGGTGGATGCCGCCTATGACGGCACGGGGGATCTGTTTGCTTCGGTACTGCTGGGGGCGCTGCTGCGGGGACGCAGCCTGACGAAGGCGGTTATGCTGGCTGCCGATTTCACCCGGGATTGCGTGGAAAGAAGCCTGCATAACGGCACCGATTGCCATCATGGGGTGGATTTTGAGCCGGCCCTGTGGCGGCTGGGAAAAGCCATGATGGAGGAAATATAATAAACAAAAAAACGCCTTTCCATAAGGTTGATGAAGCGGTAAAATGATGGTAGACACGAAAGCGCCTACCATTATTTTTGTTTGCTTTAGCGCGAAAAAACCACCAGCAGAGCTGGTGAGAAAAAAGACGTAAGATATAAGTAACCTCCTTTGCTATAATGGAAGCAGGTCTGGCAACCGCAACGGAAGCAAAGGGGGTTGGTTATTGAAGAAAAATGACAATGGTGGTTTATCACATGCAAAGTGCAATTGCAAATATCACATAGTATTTGCACCAAAGTATCGTGTCGGCAAGAGATATATCGCTGGATAAAAGCGGATATAGGAAAGATCATCCGGCAGTTATGTGAAATGAAGAAAGTAGAAATAATCGAAGCAGAAGCGTGCCCGGATCATATCTGCATGTTGGTCAGCATTCCACCCAATATAAGCGTATCGCAGCTTGTAGGATATTTAAGGGGAAAAGCTCCCTGATGGTATTTGACAGACATGCGAATTTGAAATATCGGCACGGGAATCGCCATTATTGGTGTCGCGGATATTATGTGGGCACAGTAGGGAAGAATAAAGAGAGAATTGCATCGTATATCCGTCACCAATTAGACGAAGATAGCATGGCAGATCAATTGTCGTTTAAAGAATACATAGACCCGTTTACGGATAGCAGGAATACCAAGGTATAAGAAAAGGCCGCTTTAGCGGCGGCCTGAGAAAGTACTGCAGTTGATGGATTTTTCAATGCACCTTCAGGTGCAACTGGCATTTTTGCCTTGAAGGCATGATACATACCACCAGCTTAGCTGGTGGTTTTGATTTGAATCGTACAGATTACTTGGCTTTTTTCTTGAGCAGAGCGCCGCCGACGATGCCCACCAGACCCACCACCAGCAGCACGATGCGGTTGCGGGACAGGAAGCTGACCAGCTGATCGCCAAAGGACAGCTGAGAATTGACGCCCAAAGAAGCACCCAGATCAATGATCGCATCCGTCAAAGAATTGCCGCCGATGATCAAACCAATGATACCGGCCAGCAGCGCCAGGATACCGACAATCAGAAGCAGAATACCAAGCTTTTTCATTTGTTTTTCCCCCTCTATTAATTTGGATATGTAAACATTTTACAGAATAATGGCCTTTTTGTCAAGTGCGAGTACAGGAACTGTACAATTACTTCGCCCTTGATGGAAGAGGCTCGCAAGCGTCGGCCGGAGGAGAGGCATTCTGGCTTCCGTATGAAGGATTCTCTTTTTCTTTGGCGAATATAGAATGCCGGTGTATTCTGAATCGATTTATGCCAGCGAAAAATGATTGAAATGATAGGGAGGAAATAAGATGGATATTCGTTATTCCTGCAATCAGCGGGATTTCAAGCGTTATACCACGGAGGAAATCCGTAATGAATTTCTGATCGAAAAACTGTTTATTGAAGATGAGGTTGCCGCTGTTTATTCCCATGTGGACCGTATGGTTACCTTGGGCGTGATGCCGGTTAATGAAAAGGTCGCCTTGGATAAGGGCATTGATATCTGGGCCAATTTCGGCACCCATTATTTCCTGGAACGCCGGGAAATGGGCATGTTTAATGTGGGCGGCGAGGGCACCGTGCTGGTGGACGGCGTGGAATATGAATTGGGCTATAAGGATTGCCTGTACATCACTCGGGGCGCCAAGGAAGTATATTTCACCTCCAAATGTCCCTGCAGCCCGGCCAAGTTCTATATCGTTTCTGCCCCTGCCCATTGCAGCTATGAGAATAAGCTGATCAAGATTGCCGACGCCGCCAAGAAGCCCCTGGGCGCCCTGGAAACCAGCAATAAGCGGGTGATCAACCAGTTTATTCATCCTGCTGTGCTCAAAACCTGCCAGCTTTCCATGGGCATGACGGTGCTGGAGCCCGGCTCTGTCTGGAACACCATGCCCGCCCACACCCATGAACGCCGCATGGAGGTGTATTTCTATTTTGAAGTGTCGGAAAACAATGTGGTCTTTCATATGATGGGCGAAGGCCAGGAGACCCGGCACGTTGTCATGCTCAATGAGCAGGCGGTCATCAGCCCCTCCTGGTCCATTCATGCCGGCGCCGGCACCAGCAATTATACCTTCATCTGGGCCATGGGCGGCGAAAACCAGGCCTTCGACGATATGGACGCTATCCCGACAACGGAACTGCGGTGACGGAAATACATATTGCGGCAGGCGATTTCTTTTGAAAAGGAATCCCCACGAACGCGCTTTCATGGGGAACCGCCTGTGTATGCGCATGCGTTCTGTTCTATCGCAGGATATCCCGGCGCACCATGGGAAGCTATGATCGGCAGGGGCAGGGCGTGCGCCATTCCATAGGATCTGGATATGTAATGAAGAGCGCAGGGACGGTCTTGCGCCCGCTTCTTCTTCCCATCTGATTGAAACGTGCAGAAAAATCCTGATAGTTATCTGTCAGGGTCAGACTGCCGAAAAGTCTATAGGATGCGTCGAAGAACCGCAGTCCTTCGACTCTAAATCCGCAGCTGGCGACCTGTGCGTCGGCGAGGAGCAAAAGGATTTTGCTTCCCATATCAATTTACGGCCGTAAAAATAGGGTTTTCAGCATCATTCGGTGCTGAAAACCCATTTTTACAGTACATGTGATGTGTTCGAATGAAAAGCGGATTTTTCCGATTTTCATTCGTGACCCTGGCAGTTATCTGTCAGGCTTTTTTACGTGGAATGACTTTACAAGGTCAGGATGGTCCATTCTTCGCCGCAATCCTTCATGGCGTCGCTGTTGCCGACGATGCAGCGGGCATTATCCTTGGCCATCTGATCGAATACGGGAACGCAAGAGAGCAGTTTTTCCTTGGTGAGGGATAGCATCTCATGGCGCAGTTTTTGCCTGTCCTCCCAGGCAAGGCCGTTCAGGTAATCTGCATCGGCGCCCAGGCCCATTTGCTTGGGGGAACGAAGGGGCTCGGTAGCGGCGATGCTGCTGATGATGAATTTTTCCAGCGGTTCTTCCGATGCGCAGAAGTTTTCCAGGAACCGGCCGGTCTGATCATAGATCTGCTCAGAGCGCAGGGGAGAGGGATCCCGGTAAGAATGGAAGGTGGTAAGGCCGCTCATCCGTCCCCGGAAGCCGCAGCCGTAGGCGCCGCCCTGCACCCGGATCTCATTCCACAGATAGCTGAAGGAAAGGATGGTGGAGAGGGTCTGCATGGCGCCGTCATAGGCCCGGCCCTGGCAGGCCAGATGCCCGGCGGATACCGCATAAGATACCCCGGCGGGGATGAGGATGGCCTCCTTGGCGGGCCGGCCGTCTACAGGCAGGGAAAGATAGGCGGGCAGGGAGAGGGAATGCTTTTTCAGCATTGACAGGATCCCCTCCGCTTCCTCGCTGCGCTTTTCGGCGGTGATGCCCAGCATCACCCGGCCGGCATCGAAAATGGTATCGGCAGCGGCCGCCATTTCTGCCTGGAAGGCGGGCATTCTATCGTCGCAGCTGCGGGCAAAATCCTTCAGCCACTGATAGTAGCTGAAACCATCAGTCATTTCGCCGGCGTAGGCGGCAGCAGAGAAATGGGCGGAAGCCCGGGAAATGGCGAAGCTGTGGCCGGCCCCCATAAGGGCCTGGCGCATTTCTTCCTCATCCTGGCGCAGGATTTCGCCGATCAGGGCGGCGCTTTCCGGGCCGGTGAACAGGGTATCATTCAGGATTTCAGCAATGAGGGCGATTGACTGGGATGTCTTTTCGGTGAGGAAGCTGGCGGATACGGTGAGGAAGGGCAGGCATTCCTGGGTATTATTCCGGTTGGCGGCGGTGGATAGGCCATAGGAAAGGGTGCCGATGTGCATCCGAATAGAGCGTTTCAGTTGGGTTACGCTGTGCTTGCGGGTGGGCAGCTCGCCCAGCAGATTGGTCAGGAAGGAAAGGCCGGGGAGGGCGTCCGGTGCAAAATCGGTAAGGGGGAAATACAGATTCAGGTGGGTGACGCCCTTTTCAGGCAGCTCATGAAGCAGCACCTTCACACCGTCCACTTCGTATTCCCGGGTGGGAATCTTTTCTGGATCCTTTGCCACCTGGGAGAGGGAAAGCTGGGGCAGGGTGGCCATGGCTTCAGGGGAATCCGGCGTGGCCTGCCAGGCAATGAGGCGTTGATTGAGGGCGTAGATTTCCTGCTTGTCTGCGTCCGTCCAGGAGGAAAGGGCCCCTTCCAGCCGGGCATTTTCTGCGGCCCGGTCTTCTTCACCCTTGGTTTTGGAGGGCAGCAGATGGATGGTGACGGTATGTTCATCATCCAGCAGCGCTTCATTCAGCAGCTTTTCGTAATAATCCGTGCCGATATGGGCACGCAGGGCGGCAAATACCGGTGAAGAGGTGAGATACAGCATGGGATCGCCGCCGTACAGCCAGG
>SVGR01000044.1 GCA_015056265.1 Clostridiales bacterium | reverse complement strand
TGCTAACTTCAATTAATAAGCTGAAAAGCGCAATCGGTCATTGCTTTATGGACAATGATTGATTGCGCTTTGACTATATCTTTTCAAGAAAAAAGATAAATTTACCCTTGACAAATCACATCCCAGATATGTATTATACCAAACAAGCCTCCTGCAAGAACGCAGGAGGCTTGTTTGGCAAATTGAAGCGCACCATCAGTTCTTGGATAAATTTATCCTTGACAAATGGCTCTTTGGCGGCGGTCATTTTTGTATGTATCGGTAGTTTTGCGAGTTTGTCAGATTTTGATCAGTTCATATTGCCGGCTGCCAAGGCCGATTTTTTCCGCGTGCTCCAGACAGGATTTCCATTCGGATTCCGGGGTGGAATTTTCAAAATGATCGTGATGATCGTGGAAATCGGGGCGGGCCATCTGATCGGTCAGCTGGCTGCCGGGCAGGGGTTGATTCTTCAAACAGGCGTCCACGCAGGCCTGATCCAAGGCCAGGGGATCGAAGGAGGCGAACATCCCCACGTCCGGCAGGATGGGAGCGTCGTTTTCCGAATGGCAGTCGCAGTTGGGGGAGATATCCATGACCAGAGAGATATGGAAATGGGGCCGGCCCGTCACCACGGCCTTGGTGTATTCCGCCATGCGGCGGTTGAGAATCTTGTTGGCGGCGTTATCCACAAAGGAAATGGCATCAAAATTGCAGCCGCCGATGCACCGGCCGCAGCCTACGCAATGGGCGGGATCCACCCGCATTTTCCGGGTTTCTTCATTAAATACCAGGCCGTCGTTGGCGCATTCTCTCAGGCACCGCTTGCAGCCGCGGCACATTGCTTCGTCCACCTTGGGAATGCCGTTATTGTGCTGATCCTTTTTCCCGGCCCGGGAGCCGCAGCCCATGCCGATATTTTTGATGGCGCCGCCAAAGCCGGTATTTTCATGGCCTTTAAAATGGGAAAGGCTGATGAAGATATCCGCATCCATGATGGCCCGGCCGATCTTGGCCTCTTTGATGTATTCCCCGCCCTCTACGGGAACGGAAATATCATCCGTGCCCTTCAGGCCGTCGGCGATGAGAATGGGGCAATCCACGGAAAGAGGGGAAAAGCCGTTCTGCCAGGCGCAGTAAAGATGCTCCAGGGCATTTTTCCGGCTGCCGGGATAGAGGGTGTTGCAGTCGGTGAGGAAGGGCTTGCCGCCCAGGGATTTCACCACGTCCACCACGGCGCGGGCATAATTGGGACGGAGGAAGGCCACGTTCCCCAGCTCCCCAAAGTGCATTTTGACGGCTACAAATTTACCGTCCATATCGATCTGATCGATTCCTGCCCGACGAATCAGTTTTTTCAGCTTATCCGGCATCCCCATGCCGCCGGAGGTGGTGCGGAAATCGGTAAAATAAACCTTCGAAACAGCCATTTTTTTGCCTCCTGATTACGAAAAAATGATGATTGTACTATATCATAAACGGCGTCTTTCGTCAATTCTGACGGGCGTCTATCAGGGGAGAAATCCGTCCCCGGGTATTGACGAATGCTTCGCTTTGATAGTAAAATGACATAGAAAGTTTATGCCCCTGAAGAGGAGGGAAGGAAGAATATATGATGGAAAAAATGATGGACGCTATTGTCAAGCCTGTTGCAGGCGAAGGCCTGGAACTGCGCCGGGTGCCCGTGCCCACCCCTGGCCCTGGTGAAGTGCTGATCAAGATTCACAAGACTGCCATTTGCGGCTCTGATGTACATATTTACAAGTGGAATTCCTGGGCCCAGGCCCATGTGAATCCCCCGCAGGTTATCGGCCATGAATATGTGGGCGAAGTGGCGGAGCTGGGCGCCGGCGTTACCGGGCTTCATGTAGGCCAGCGGGTGAGCGGGGAAGGGCATATTACCTGCGGCCGCTGCCGCAGCTGCCATTCCGGTAATATCCAGCTGTGCCGGGATCATGTGGGCGTGGGTGTGGACCGGGACGGCGCCTTTGCCGAATATGTGTGCATTCCTGCCCGGAATGTGATCAATATCGATGAAAGTCTGCCGGAGGATGTGGTATCCTTCTTCGACGCCTACGGCAATGCCACCCATACGGCGCTGATGTTCCCCCTGGTGGGTGAGGACGTGCTGATCACTGGCGCGGGCCCCATCGGCATTATCGCCGTGGGTATCTGCAAATATGCCGGCGCCCGCCGGGTGATCATCACGGATATGAACGAATACCGGCTGGATCTGGCCCGGAAAATGGGGGCCGATGCGGCGGTGAATATCGCTTATGATGATCTTTCCGATGTGATGAAGAAGCAGAATCTGACCGAAGGCTTTGACGTGGGGCTGGAGATGAGCGGCAGCGGCGCCGCCCTCAATCAGATGTTCGGCGCCATGCGCTACGGCGGAAAGATTTCCCTGCTGGGCCTGGGCGCGCCGGTGATGGAACTGGATATGCGCTCCATTATCTCCAAGGGCCTGACCCTTCGGGGCATTTCCGGCCGGAAAATGGATAACTGGCATCAGATGAGCTATATGATTCAGGGCGGTCTGGATCTGACCCCCGTAATCACCCATCGCTTCCATTACACCGATTTCCAGAAGGGCTTTGACGCCATGATGAGCGGCAATTCCGGCAAAGTGGTGCTGGATTGGACCAAATAAGGAGAAAAAGATATGAAAACTGCGCTGAATGCCATTGAACAGGAATTGCAATCCATCCGGGAAGCGGGCACCTGGCGGGAGGAGAGGATCATCACCACCCCTCAGCGCTCCCGCATTGATACAACGGCTAAAAAGGGCGTGGTCAATTTCTGCGCCAATAATTATCTGGGCCTGTCCGCCCATCCGGAATTGATCCGGGCGGCCAAGGAAAGCTATGATCAGTGGGGCTTTGGCCTTTCCTCTGTTCGCTTTATCTGCGGCACCCAGGAAATCCATAAGGAACTGGAAAAGAAAATTGCCGGCTTCCTGGGCATGGACGACGCCATTCTCTATTCTTCCTGCTTTGACGCCAACGGCGGCCTGTTCGAAACGCTGCTGGGGCCGGAGGATGCGATCATTTCCGATGAGCTGAATCACGCCTCCATTATCGACGGCGTGCGGCTGTGCAAGGCCAAGCGCTATCGCTATCTGAATAATAATATGGATGATCTTCGGGCGAAGCTGGAAGACGCGCGGGCCACCGGCTGCAAAAAGATCATCATTGCTACCGACGGCGTATTTTCCATGGACGGCTATATCGCCAATCTTCCTGCCATCTGCGATCTGGCGGATGAATTTGATGCGCTGGTGATGGTGGATGAAAGCCATGCTGTAGGGTTTATGGGCGAGCATGGCAAGGGCACCCCGGAATACTGCGGGGTGATGGATCGGATTGATATCCTCACCGGCACCTTTGGCAAGGCCCTGGGCGGCGCCTCCGGCGGCTATACCGCTGCCCGGCAGCCCATTGTGGATCTGCTGCGTCAGCGCTCCCGGCCCTATCTTTTTTCCAATACCGTGGCCCCTGCCATCTGCGCCGCCACCATCCGCACCATTGAATTGCTGGAGGAATCCACGGCCTTGCGGGATAAGGTTCATGAAAACGCCCGGTATTTCCGGGAAAAGATGGAGGCTTTGGGATTTGATCTTTTGCCCGGCGAGCACCCAATCGTGCCCATCATGCTCTATGATCCTAAAATCGCCCATGAATTTGCCCGCCGGATGCTGGATAAGGGCGTGTATGTAGTGGCCTTCTGCTATCCTGTAGTGCCCAAGGGAAAGGATCGCATCCGCACCCAGATTTCTGCAGGCCACACCAAAGAGGATATTGATTTTGCGGTTCAGTGCTTTGGCGAAGTGAAGAAGGAAATGGGCCTATAAAACACGCATCAACAAAAAGAGGTTCCGTACTTGGAACCTCTTTATATTTTGCAAAGATAAAAAATTTGGGATTAATATTCCACGAATCGATTAAAAAGCGAGAAAATAAGGGAATGGATGACGAAAATCGATGGGAAATCGGCGGAATAATGGGAATGAAGGTGCAATCAACTGCGAAGATTCCGTGCCAGATATTCCATGGCCTGCACATAGCCCTGCAGCCCCAGGCCGATGAAATGGGCTTCACAGGCCATACCGGCGTAGCTCACCTGCCGGAAAGCCTCCCGCTTGGTTACGTCGGTAATGTGTACCTCGCAGGCAGGAATGCTCACTGCCTTCAGGGCGTCCAGAATGGCCACAGAGGTGTGGGTATAGGCGGCGGGATTGATAACGATGCCGTCAATTTTTCCATAGGCCTGCTGGATTTTATCCACCAGAACCCCTTCATGATTGCTTTGAAAAATTTCCACTTCCACCTGCAAACGGGCAGCTGTTTCCTCAATCAGGCGCACAAGCGTTTCGTAGGTATCCGCCCCGTAAAGATGCTTTTCCCGGATCCCCAGCATATTCAGATTGGGCCCGTTAATCACCAGCAGCTTCATGAAATCCCTCCACGATCGATTGGACTGCATTGGCAGGATCGCCTGTATTTTCTACCGAAAAATCGGCAGATTGATGATACAGAGTGCGGCGGAGCAGCCACATCCTTTCCAGCGCCTCCATTCCCCCCTGGGACAGGGGCCGGCCGGCCGTTCCCAGTTGATTCAGCGGCCGCTGCACCCAGCCGATTACCCCGTTCTGGCAAAGGGCGCGGATGTTTTCCTGGCGCAATACTGCCCCGCCGCCGGTAGCAATGACCAGGCTTTTTTCTTTACCGAATTTTTGGCACATCTCGCTTTCCAAATCCCGGAAAGCAGCTTCCCCCTTGTTCGCAAAAATGGCCGGGATGGGGCCGTGGGCTTTTTCAATTTCTGCATCCAGATCGATGAATGCTTTGCCCAGCATTTCTGCTGCCATGCGTCCCAGGGTGGTTTTGCCGCAGCCGGGCATGCCCACCAGCACCAGATTGAGGCAATCTTTCCTGACGCTTCGGTAAGCCTCTTCGATTTTTTTTTCCGGAATTTCCCGGCCTAGGAATTGCTGGGCGGCGTGCCATGCCTGGGCCACCAGCATCCACAGCCCGTCGATGCAGGGAATGCCCAGCGCCCTGGCGTCCAGTATCAGCGCTGTTCGGGCGGGATTGTAAATCACATCGGCAACCCCGCAAAGCTGGGGGAAGCGGCGGATATCCACCGGGGACAAAAGATTATGGGGATACATGCCTACCGGGGTTGTGTTGATGAGGACTTCGGCGTCGGTATGATCCCGGTACAGGGCATCATAATCCACCGGCCCGGAGCGGGAAACCACGACCGTTTCCCTGGCATGCATCGCTTTGCAGGCGGCCTGGGCGGTGAGGGAGGTGCCGCCGCTTCCCAGGATCACCACTTTTTTGCCGTTCAAGGGGATTTTCCCCCTGTCCAGCATGGAAAGAAAGCCGGGCAAATCGGTATTATCGGCGCAGAGGCGACCATTGCGCATCACCAGGGTGTTGGCACTGCCCACCGCTTGCACCGTATCGGAAATTTCATCGCACCAGGGCAGCACATCTTTTTTATAGGGAATGGTGATATTCAGCCCCTTGAATGCGCGCCCTTCCAGCGTTTCTCTCAGCTTTTCCGGGGACATAGGGTACAATTGATAATCGTAATCCCCAAAGCAGCGGTGAATCTGAGGGGAATAGCTATGGCCAAGCTTTTCCCCTATGAGTCCAAATTCCATTTATCGCATCTCCTCGTAATTGCCCAGGAACACAAACTGATCGGAATCCTGTTGCAGCTGGCTGATCAATCCCCGCACGGCAGGATCCAGGATGGAGCCTTCCAGATCGAAGAAAAAGCGGAATTCAAAATCCTTTCCCGGCATGGGGCGGCTTTCCAGCTTGGTCAGGTTCAGCCCTGTTACTGCGATGTGGGTCAGCAGCCGGTAGAGGGAGCCGGGCTGATGGGCGGCGCTGAGCATCAGGGAAATCTTATTGGCCCCTTCATATACCGTCAGATCCTTGGCGATGCAGATAAAGCGGGTGGAATTATTGGGGGTATCCGAAATCTGATCGGAGAGGCATTCCAATCCGTAGAGGCCGCAGCATTCCCGGGAGGCGATGGCGGCCAGATCCTTCCGGTTAGAGGAAGCTGCATGGGCGGCGGCAACGGCGGTGTTTTCCATCACCGTCACCTTGATTTCCGGATGGGCGGAGAGGAAGGCACTGCACTGGCGCAGGGCCTGTTCATGGGATACGATCTCCCGAATATCCCCAATCTTCACCCCCGGCAGGGCCAGCAGCCGGTGCTCAATCCGCTGCCGGGCAGCCCGGACGATGTGAAAATGATGCTTTTCCATCAAATCATACACCTGGGTGACGGATCCTGCGGTGCTGTTTTCGATGGGCAGAATGCCAAAGGGGCACATGCCGCTTTCCACGGCATTGAAAACATCGTTAAAGGTATTCATATACAGGATATCGGCGAATTCGAACATGCGGTCGCAGATCTTCTGAGAATATGCGCCTTCCGTGCCCTGGCAGGCCACCATGGCCCGGCCGGGGATTTTCTGTTGTACGTTTTCGGCAGCCTTTTCCAGCTTTTCCGAAAGGGAAGAGGCGGGTCGAAGCCGTTCCGCCTGATGGGCCCGGGAGACGTTGAAGAGAGTCTGATACATGAGCTTGGCGTAATGCTCCAACTCTTCCCCGGCGGCCAGGGAAACCCGGTTAATGATCTGTCGTTCCCTGCCTGTATCCAGAATGGGCAGCCCCTTTTCTTTTTTGTATTCTGCTACCTGGGATACCAGCTGCATCCGTTGGGCAAAAAGGGCAATCATCTGATCATCGATGGTATCCAGCTGATTTCGGATGTTTTTCAGATCCAGTTCCATTCTGTTTACACTCCTTCTAAAATCATATCCATCAGGGCAATGGCCGTTACTGCTTCTACCACCGGCACCGCTCTAGGCACTACGCAGGGATCGTGGCGGCCTCGGATGCAAAGGGTTTCTTCCCGCATTTCTTTCATGTTCACGCTTGTTTGGGGCAGGGCGATGGAAGGGGTAGGCTTCATGGATAGGGTAAAGTACAGGGGCATACCGGAGGTGATGCCCCCCAGGATGCCGCCGTGATGATTGGTAACAGTTGTGATCTTACCGTTTTCAATGCGGAAAGGATCGTTGTTTTCGCTTCCGTGCATCTGTGTTTCGCCAAAGGTGATTCCTTTTACCGCGGGAATGCCGAACAGCGCCATGGCCAGCCGGCCCTCCACCCCCTGGAACATGGGCCCGCCCAGGCCGCCGGGCAGATGATGTACGATGCAGCGGATGGCCCCGTCCACACTGTCCCCGGCTTTGCGTGCAGCATCAATTGCTGCTTTCATTTTTTCCCCGGCATCCTGACAGATGACAGGGAAACTTCCGGGGGCGTATAGGGGAAGGGAGGGGTGCACGACATTGGGCAGGACATCGGCGATGGTGCCAATGCGGGCAATATGGGCGGCAATTTCAATGCCGTTATGCGCTTTCAGATACTGCAGACACAGTGCGCCCGCAAAGCACAGGGGCGCAGTCAGCCTGCCGGAAAAGGGGCCGCCCCCCCGATGATCCCAGGCGTCGCCGTATTTCAGATTGGCGGCAAAATCCGCATGTCCCGGCCGGGGAAGGGCGTGCAGATCGGGGTAATCGGTGGATCTGGTATTGGTATTGGCAATTTCCATCCGGATGGCATCGCCGTTGGTGACGCCGTTTTCATCCACACCGGATAAAATCTGGGGGGCGTCTGCCTCCTTCCGCTGGGTGCTCCAGGCATTTTGCCCGGGTGCACGGCGTGCCATGAGGGAGGAAAGGGCCGCTTCATCGATTTTCATGCCGGCGGGAAACCCCTCAATCACTGCACCGATGGCGGGACCGTGGGAGGCGCCGAATACATGAACTTTCAGTTTTTCCCCGATGCAGTTACCGTTCATCCAGCATCCCTCCCAGTTTTTTATAATCTTCAAAGAATGCGGGGTATGATTTGCTTGCCGCTTCTGCTCCCAGGATGGTGACAGGCTTTTCGCATACCGTGGCGGCGATGGCGGCGCTCATCACCACGCGGTGATCGTTCATGCCGTTAACGATGCCGCCCTTCAGCTTTCCGCCGTGAATGATCAATCCATCCGGCATCTCTTCTGCATGGCCGCCCAGCTGTCGGATCACCTTTGCCATGGCGGCAAGCCTGTCCGATTCCTTGATGCGAAGCCTTGCAGCGCCGGTGATCACCGTTTTTCCTGGGGTGGCTGCCGCCGCGATGGAGAGGATGGGCATCAGATCGGGGGTGTCGGTTACGTTAATCTCCCCGCCGATTTTTTGCAGCAGCTGCCCGATGGCCTTATCCCCCTGGGCGGATGCAGCATTCATGCCCAGGGTGGTGACGGCATTGCCCAGATAATTGGCCGTTTCCCAGAAGGCTGCGGCAGACCAATCCCCCTCTGCCGTTGCCTGGCCGGGGGAGCAATAGCGTTGATTGCCGGGGATGCGCCATCCCATTTCCATGGCTTCAATCCGGATACCGAACTGCCGCAGCACGGAAAGGGTGAGATCCACATAGGGCATGGATTCCAGCGGCGTGGTATAGCGCAGGGTGCTGTCCCCGGAAAGCAGGGGCAGGGCGAAAAGCAGACCGGTGAAATACTGGCTGCTGATATGTCCTGGCAGGGTATAATCCCCCGGCTGCATGCCCCCGGATACGATGATGGGCAGCTGTTCTTTTCGCTTTTCCGCCTCGGGATGCAGGCAGATCCGGGCGCCGTTTTTCGCCATGGCGTCCAGCAGCGGCCCGTTGGGACGCTGGGGCAGACGGCCGCTCCCGCTGAGCACCACGGGCAACTCCGGCCTGTGCAGGCCGCACAGAGGCAGCATGAACCGCAGGGTGGATCCGCTCTCGCCGCAGTCCATCTGGGTAACGCCCAAAGGCTTCAGCGGCCCTTCAATCATGATCCAGTTACCACAGCTTTCCGGCCAGATCTGGACGTACATTGCTTTCAGGCAACGGATGGTAGCCCCAATATCGGCATTTTCCCCGGGACAGTAAATGGCGGTTGTTTGCTCATTGCACAAGGCAGAGGCAATGAGCAGCCGGTGCACATGGGATTTGGAAGGGGGCGGGGTGACGCTGCCGCCGATAGGAGAAGGATGGATGGTGACGTTCATTTGATTTCCCCTGTTCCTTTGGCGAAATAATGGGGCAATTCTTCCACAGGGAGGGTTTGCAGCCGGCATTTGCCTTTTTCTATGGGAAGCACCAGGGTGATTTTTCCGCCCTTGCGTTTTTTATCGGAAAGAGCGGCCGCAGCCAGCTCCTTCGCGGTATAGGGAGAAAGCGTTTCCAGACCGCAGGCACGAACCCCCTCTTCCACATAAGCAGCATCTATACCGGCGGCCCGCGCCGCCATGCACAGACCGATCCCTACGCCCTGACCGTGGGTAATCGTGAAGGCAGAGCATTTTTCCACGGCATGGCCGAAGGTGTGGCCAAGATTGAGGAACTGTCGCAGGCCGTGATCCTTTTCATCCTGCACTACATAATCCCGCTTGATGGCAACGCATCGGGCGATTACCCGGTCCATCTGGCGCTTCCATTCGCCAGACGCCATCAGATCAAACAAATCGGCATCCTCCAGCATGCCGTATTTCAGCATTTCAGCTGTCCCATCCCGGAGTAGCGCCTCAGGGAGATTCCGCATCACATCCGTATCGCAGATCACCAATTCCGGCTGATGAAAAGCCCCGGCCATATTCTTTCCGGCAGGCAGATCCACCGCCGTTTTTCCCCCCACAGAGGAATCCACGGCGGCCAGCAGGGTGGTGGGAATCTGGATAAAGCGGGTGCCCCGGCAGTATACCGCCGCTGCAAACCCGGCCAGATCACCCGGAACGCCGCCCCCCAGGGCGATGATCACGTCGCTGCGGGATAGGCCGATTTCGGAAAGCCAGCACAGGGCGCAGGTCAGCGTTTCCATGGTTTTTTGCCGTTCACCGTTGGAAAAGGCCCACATTTCCACGGAAAACCCTGCCTTTTCCAGGCTTTTTTTCACTTTTTCCCCGTACAAACCCTGGACGATATCATCGGTGATGACGGCAGCCCGGCAGGGGGAAATCACCTGGGCGGTCAATTCACCTGCTTGCTCCATCAGCCCCGGTCCAATCAGCACGTCATAGCTGCCGCTGGCCTCCACCCGTACCTTTTCCATGGTCAATCCTCCAGCGATTCCTTGATTTCACGGCCTTCCCGCAGGATGGCCTTCAGTTTTTGAGCGTCCTTTTCCCGCAGGGCGTCCCGGTATTCGCACATCCGATCTACCAGCGCCTCCACCTGGGTGAGCAGCAAATCCTGGTTTTCCAGAAAAAGCTCCGTCCACATTTGTTCATTCAGCCTGGCCACCCTTGTCATATCCTTGAAGCTGCCGGCGGAAAATCCCTTATGCTTCATTGCCAGGGGCGTTTTTACATAGGCGCCGGATACGATGTGGGCCAATTGCGAGGTAAAGGCGATCATCTCATCATGCTCCTGGGGGGTGGAAAATTTCACCCGGCCAAAGCCGATGGAGAGAAAGAGCGCCTTTACCTTCTGCAGCAATTCCGCCTCTGCTTCAGGGGCGGGACAGAGAATCATGGAAGCATTCTCGAACAGATCATCCTGGGCGTAGGAAAAGCCGCTGCGTTCCCGGCCTGCCATAGGGTGCCCGCCCATAAAAACGGCCTTGCAATCCCGGAAGGCGGGGAACAATTGGTCGCAGACGTGGCGCTTGACGCCGCAGCAATCGATAACCAGGGCATTTTCCTTGAAAAGCGGACGGTGAGAAAGGATATAATCCACAGCCGCCTGCGGATAAAGAGCCACCAGCACCACATCGCAATCCCCGATATTTTCATCGGTGAGCACGTCATCGATCGCCCTCACCATCCGGGCCTGCAGCAGCGCGGTTTCATTAATATCAGCGCCGTATACGGCATGACGGGTATGGTATTTGATGGATTTGGCCAGGGAACCGCCGATCAGCCCCAGGCCGACAATGCCGAAAATCATCGCTTTTCACCTCATCGGCAGGCGAAGGGGCGCACCGCATTCACCGCATTCATCACATCCTGGAAGGCTGCCGGCGTCAGAGACTGGGCACCGTCGGACCAGGCGTGGGCAGGATCGTTGTGCACTTCAATCATCAGTCCGTCCGCTCCGCAGGCGGCAGCCGCTGCGGCCATGGGCTTCACCAGGGCAGAAACGCCGGTGCCATGGGAGGGATCAACGATGACGGGCAGGTGGGTTTTTTTATGTAGCACCGGAACGGCGGAAAGATCCAGGGTGTTGCGGGTGGCAGTTTCGTAGGTGCGGATGCCGCGCTCGCAGAGGATCACCTGCTCATTGCCGCCGGCCATGATGTATTCGGCACTCATGAGCCATTCCTGAATGGTGCTGGCCAGGCCTCGCTTCAGCAGGATGGGCTTACGCAGCTGGCCCAGTTCCTTCAGCAGTTCAAAATTCTGCATATTCCGGGCGCCCACCTGGATCACATCCACATCATCGAAATATTTCAGGTGATGAGCGTCCATAATTTCAGTGACGATTGGCAGCCCGGTCTGGCGTTTTGCCTCCAGCAGCAGCTTAATGCCCTCTTCGTGCAGGCCCTGGAAGGCATAGGGAGAGGTGCGGGGCTTGAAAGCGCCGCCCCGAAGCAGTCCGGCACCGGCGGCCTTTACGGCTTTGGCTACTTCCACAATCTGCGCTTCGCATTCTACGGAGCAGGGCCCGGCGATCACCTGAAAATGCCCGCCGCCGATTTTCAGACCGGCGCCCACATCCACGATGCTGTCTTCCAGATGGAATTTTCGGTTGGCGTTTTTGTAGGGTTCCTGAATGCGCTGCACATTTTCCACAATGCCCAAGGACTTGATCACGTCGATATCCACCCGGGAGGTATCGCCAATCAGGCCCATGATGCTGTGGCTGGCGCCCTTGGAAAAATGGATATCAAAGCCCATGGATTTGAGCCATGCGCTCAGATTATTTACCTGGTTTTCATCCGCATTCTGCCGGAGCATGATGATCATAATTTCTGCCTCCTATTCATAGAAAAGAAAAAGGCCTTGCGATGACATGCACCGCAAAGCCCCCGACATCAGGATCAAAAACTTTACATGCGGCAACATGCCTTACCGGAAAAGCCGATAAAGCTAAAATAAAAGTAAACCGCCTGCAAAGAAAAATGACGCATTCCTGAATCCTCCTTGAGAAATCCCCTTTAGAATAGCACAATGCTTTTTCCCCGTCAAGCGCAGGGAAGGAAAGGAGAATGTTTTTTTCCTGTTCTTCACTTTAACGGATGCTTTCCACCAGCTCGGTGAGGTTTTTGATGCCCATCACAAAGCCCTTGGAATTGTCCAGGCGGTAATCCGCCGCTGCCCGGTAATGGCCGATACACTGGTTATACTGGCGGATTACATCTTCATGAGTCCCCCCGGCCAGCAGCGGTCGCCGGTCGGTCTTGATATCGGATACGATCTGATCCAGGGGCCGGTCAATATGAATGATGATCCCGTGGTTTTTCATGATGGTTACATTTTCGGAGAAGGTGCATAATTCCCCGCCGGTGGAAATGATGCAGGGCTCCTGGCCCACCATTTCGATCAGCGCCCCCGTTTCCGCGTTGCGGAAAAAAGGCTCGCCGAAAGTGGCGAAAATCTCATTCACCGTCATGCCGCCCATCATTTCGCTTACCCTTTGATCGGTATCCACAAACCGCACGTTCAAATTCTGTGCCAGTCTGCGGCCCAGGCTGGTTTTGCCTGCGCCGGCCATACCTACCAGAAATATGTGCATATTCACCATGTTGGAACCTCCAAAGCGCCGGTGGCGGCCATTTGCCGCCGCTCGTGATGACCTGCGTCTGTCTGCAACATGATACCACAAATCCTTATATCATGCAAGAAATACAGCCTTTTCCTGATAATTTTTTTATTTCGGGTATGATCGCGGAAAAGAAGCCGCATACTAAGATTGAGGTGATGAAAATGAATGCGGATTCATCCCGGCCCAGGGAAAGGGAAGGGCTGTTCACGCTGCCTGCACGGCGGAAAAAAATGCGCCCCGCCCGGCGGGTGATGCACTGAGCGGGGACGAATAAACTTATGCGGGGGGCTGCTCTCGGACGGAAGGAGCAGCCTTTTTTGTCTTTTGGGAAAACAGCCACCGATCCAGCAAGAGCAGCAGCGCCGGCAGCAGCGTCAGGATCAGCAGCAGGGAGATCACCGTGCCCCGGGCCAGCAGTGCGCCTATGGAGGAAATATACAGAATGGAACACAGCTGACCGATCAAAAAGCCTGCCACCGACATGATGACGCCGGAGGTAAGCAGGGTGGGCAGGGCCTTTTCCAGGGCAGCGGTGAGGGCGTCCCGGGGATCAAGGGCCTTTCGTTCCCTGCGGTAGTGATTGGTCAGCAGAATGGCGTAATCGATGGTGGCTCCCATCTGGATAGACAGGCAGATCAGATAGGAAATGAAAAAGATGGATTGGCCCATCAGCCGGGAGATGCCCATGGTGATCCAGATGGCCCCTTCAATTACGAATACCAGCAGCGCCGATATCTTCAGAGAGCGGAAGGAAAGCGCCACGATCAGCAGGATCGCCAGCAGGGTGATCCCGTTGATTTTCAGCAGATCCCCTTCAAATGCATTCCCGATATCATAGCCGCTCATGGCCATGCCGGTCAGATAAAAATCCTGGCCGTAGGCTTTTTCGGCAGCCGCCAGAATGCCGTCAATGAGGGGGCGGGTGCGAACGTCCCCTGCGGAAAAGGCAGGAATCAGCAGGATGCGGGCATAATGCTTGCCGTGGAAGGCTTGCTGGGCCAGGGCCAGGGTATTTTGTAATTCCCGGATGGTTTCATTGCCGCCGGCCAGGGCCCCTGCCGCCTTCAGCAACTGGTCTGCCCGGGCGGATTCACCCCATCCTTGTGTCCGGAAAAAGAGCTGAACCAAAGCCTCATTCATCCCGGTCATTTCTGCTACTGTCCGGGGTGTATAGTATTCCAGGGCAGCGGCCCCGGTGGTAACCATGGCATTGATCTGGAGGACGCCTTTTTCGCCTTCGATTTGAATGCCGTCAATTTCCGTGCACAGAGAGCGCTGGAGATCATAGTCTGCATCGGTTTCGCCCAGAGGCACCATCAGAACCAGGGGATCAAAAGAACCGAAGACCCCTTTGACCGTATCATCTGCGGCAGTATCCTGACCGGGATCAGTAAAGAAATAGGCGTTTTGCGTCTGCAGAAGGCAGCCTGCCGCTACGATCAGGGTCAGCCCCAGGGCGATCCATTTCCGGCTGCGGTATACTCCCTGGGAAAGGCGCTTTCCCTGCAGCTGCAGGGGCCGATGCCGGGTGCGCTGCAAGGGGCGGTGAAGCAGCAAAATCAGAGCGGGCAAAAGCAGAAACACCGTCAGCATACTGATCAGAATGCCTTTGGAGAGCACCATGCCGATATCCCGGCCGATGGTGAAGCTCATAAACGACAGGGAAAGCAGCCCGGCAATGGTGGTGCCGGCACTGGAAAGGATGGGCATGAAGGTTTGGGCCAGGGCAGCTGTCATCGCCTGACGGGGATCCATCCCCTGATCCGTCTGGGCATTATAGCTGTGCAGCAGCATGATGCCGTAATCGATGGAGAGCGCCATCTGCAATATGGCACAGACAGCAAAGGTGATGAAGGAGACGCTGTCAAAAAGGAAATTGGTGCCCATATTGATGAGAATGGAAACCAGCAACAGCGCCAGAATCAGCGCCGGCTCTATCCAGGCATGGGAGGTGATCAGCAGCACAAGAATGATCACCGCCAGGGCGATGCCCATTACCAGGGGAATCTCCGCCCCCAGCCGCTTTTGAATATCCTGATTTTCCGCTTCCGCCCCGTCGATGCGGTATTCATAGGGGGCGAGCATCGCTTCCAAAGCAGGAAGCAGCCCTTCTTCGTCCTGTAAGGTCAGGGTAATCAGGCGCCAGGGCTGGTCTTGCGAAGGCTGAATATCCGTTTGCGGATCATGGGCGGCCAGCAGCACCTGGGGAAGATCATTGATTTGAGCGAGCAAAGCGGGCATGGCCTCCGCGTCCTGCCGGATCATGATCCGCAGCTGCTGAGCGTTTCCGAATTCCTCCTGCATTACGGTCAATGCCCGCCGGGTCATGGAATGTTCGTCCAGATAGGCAGTCAGATCATAATTGATGTTTGTTTTCAGGATCAGGGGCGTAAGAAGAAGCGCCATCAGAAGCATCAGGATCATGATGGGCTTGTGAAATTTTACAATGGATGCAGCCAGCTTTTGCTTCATAAATTATCCCTCGGTGCGGTAAAAATTCATGAATCCATTATATCCTAATTTGGGGCAAGACACAATCGAATTTTACGGACTGCCACAATCAGGACACAAAAAAACCAGTTTTTGAAGGAATACGGGCAGCAAATACCCTCTGCGGGCAGATCCGACAGAGGGCATTTCTTATTCATTTTGCCCGAGGATGCAAGAAAGCGGACGGGGATGCATATCCACGCCGTTCCGGTAAGCTTTCCGCCTCTTCTTTCATAGGCGGATCTGCGAATACGCTTTATTTTTCCAGAAACGCATCGATCAGGGAAACGGCCTGGGCCATGGGATCGGCCTGCATATCCAGCCAGTGGAGATTTTCCGTCTTTTTGAACCAGGTGACCTGCCGCTTGGCGAATTTCTTGATGGCTCTTGCCAGATCCTCCACCATCAGCTCATAGGGCATTTCTCCCAGCAGATACCGGGTGAGGAAGCGGTATTCCAAGCCCAGCTTCATGAGGAATTCCGGGGTGGCGCCTTCGTCCATCAGGCGCTGCACCTCTTCCACCATACCCTCATTCAGCCGCCGCTCCAGCCGTTCGTCGATCCGCTGCTTGAGGATTTCCCGGGGCCAGGTGACCCCCAGCCGCAGCACATCATACCGGGGATTGCGCTTTCCGGGGTGATAATCATCGGCGGCAAGACGCTCCAGTGCCCGCATGACCCGGTTCCGGTTTTTGGGCTCGATATCCGTATCGGGCAGCTTTTCCTTCAGCATATCGTACAGCGCCGGGGTTTCAAAGGTTTCCAGATAGGCCCGGTATTGAAGATCCGGGGTGACGTCTGAAAGCTCGTATCCGTCCGCTACCGAATCCACATACAGCCCGGTGCCGCCCACCAGAAAAGGGATCTTGCCCCGGGCGTGAATATCGTCAATGGCCTGATAGGCCAGCTTCTGGAAATCTGCCATGGAGAAAAAATCACCGGGATTGCATACATCAATCAGATGATGGGGAACGCCCTGCATTTCTTCCGGGGTGATTTTTCCGCTGCCCAGATCCAGCCCTTTAAACACCTGCCTGGAATCGGCGGAGATCACTTCGCCCCCGTATCGGGCCGCTAATTGCACCCCCAGATTGCTTTTTCCCGATGCATTGGTGCCTGCGATGACGATCAGCTTTTGTTTCATGCCTGCGCCGCCTTCCCCATAAAAATCCTGTTTATTCTATCATATCCTTTTGTTTCTGTAAAGGAAGGATCATCCGTCTATTGCCACTGCATGGGGCTTACGTCAAACAGGTTAAACAACGTTTCATTGCTGGGACTGCTGTCTTCTTCTTTTTGCAGATGCCGGGCATAGGCATAATCCCTTCCGTCCACACGATAAACGCAGCAGGAATCGGTGGCCAATTGCATTTCTATTTCTTTTCCGTTGGTTAAGGTGAGCAGCAGCGTTGCGGTAAAGGGGCAGCCGGAAACCGTGCCCCCCTTATCTTCGGCATGAATCAGCAGTGCCGAAAGCTGATCCAATGTCCCGGGATCATTGCATACAATCGTCTCATGATTCAGGGTGAGTTTTGCAGAAGCAAGAGAAATTGCCATCTCAGGGCGGAACCAGGTTTGATTTGCCGTATCCCGGGGCGTTTTGCGGATCCAGCCCGCTGCGCCCCGGAGGCTTACGCAAACCCAACCGCGGATACTTCCGTCATCGAATTCCGTCAGGATGGGCAGCTGGGCGCCCTTTTCAAGATATGCTACCTTTGGCGCCATGACGTCCGGATAGGCGTAAACCTGCATATCCTCATCGCATATATACCAGCTGGGATCCA
>SVGR01000043.1 GCA_015056265.1 Clostridiales bacterium | reverse complement strand
TGTACTGCTTGCCCAGCTTCAGGTTGGTCTTGGTAACGTCATCGATGATGCCCACAGTGAAGTGGTTCTTGGGGGCAGCCTTGGCCAGGTTGTCATAAACAGCCTTCACCATGGTGGGGTTGAATTCCTTGGAACCCAGACCATAGCGGCCGCCTACGACCACGATGTCCTTGCGGCCGTTGTCAGCCAGCACGGTGCAGATATCTTCGTACAGGGGTTCGCCCAGGGAACCGGGTTCCTTGGTGCGGTCCAGCACGGCGATCTTCTTGCAGGTTTCGGGCAGAGCGGCAAGGAAGTGCTTGGCGGAGAAGGGACGATAGAGGTGCACCTTGATCACGCCAACCTTCTTGCCCTTCTTCAGCATGGCATCGATGGTTTCGTGGATGGTTTCGCAGCCGGAACCCATGGCGACGATGACTTCTTCAGCATCGGCAGCGCCATAGTAATCAAACAGCTTGTAGCTGCGGCCGGTGAGCTTGGCCACCTTCTTCATGTAAGCTTCCACGATAGCGGGGATGGCTTCGTAGTACTTGTTGGCGGCTTCGCGATTCTGGAAGTAGATATCGGGGTTCTGGGCGGTGCCGGCCTGATGGGGATGTTCGGGGTTCAGGGCGCGGGCGCGGAACTCAGCGATCTTATCGAAGTCAACCAGCTTGCGGACTTCTTCCAGTTCGTAAGCATCGATCTTCTGGATTTCGTGACTGGTGCGGAAACCGTCGAAGAAATGCAGGAAGGGAACGGAGCCCTTGATGGCAGCCAGATGGGCGACCAGGGCCATATCCATGGCTTCCTGAACGGAACCGGAGGCCAGCATGGCAAAACCGGTCTGGCGGCAGGACATCACGTCGCTGTGATCGCCGAAGATGGACAGGGCATGGGCAGCCAGGGCACGGGCGGATACGTGGAACACGCCGGGCAGCAATTCGCCGCTGATCTTGTACATGTTGGGGATCATCAGCAGCAGGCCCTGGGAAGCGGTGAAGGTGCTGGTGAGAGCGCCGGCGGCCAGAGAGCCGTGCACAGCGCCGGCAGCGCCGGCTTCAGACTGCATTTCGGCAACATGAACCTTCTGACCGAAGAGATTCTTCCGGCCCTGAGCGGCCCATTCGTCGATGTACTCAGCCATAGTGGAGGACGGAGTGATGGGGTAGATAGCGGCGACATCGCTGAACATATACGCGATGTGGCTAACTGCACCGTTACCGTCGATGGTCAATTTCGTAGCCATGGGGATTGCCTCCTTTTAGCTTATATGAGAGCGGGGAATGAAAAAATTCCCGGTCTTCTCCAACTCAGTATTATACGGCTATTTATAGGTTTCTGTCAAGCAACGTTCGGGAAAAACCGCCACTTTCCTGGATAATTTTCCGGTATTGATTGAAAAATAAAAAAAGAAAAACCCGCCTCATCAGCGGGTTTGGAAGATTGGACCGATTAAGCGTTGGCTTCAGCCTTGTTCAGGGCCTTGGCCAGACGGGCCTTTTTGCGGTTGGCGGTATTCTTGTGCATAACGCCCTTGGACACCGCTTTATCGATAGCGGAGGTGGTGGCGCTCAGTTGCGCACTGGCGGGGGCGACGCCCTCATTCAGAGCGACCTGATACTTCTTAATGGCAGTCTTAACGCCCGTCTTCACCATACGATTCCGCAGGTTCTTCTTCTTGCTTACCTTGACGCGCTTCATAGCGGACTTGATGTTCGGCAACTTCCTTCACCTCCCGGTAAATACTCATACTGATAATCAGCATTGGTTATTTTATCACAAGGCTTTTGAAAATGCAAGCCTTTTTTTCGAAGATTTTTCGTCTTTTTCAAAAAAATGCATGGTTTTTTTGCCGTTTGACGGGGCGACGGGGCATTTCAGCGGAGAAGCTGCATCTCTTCGGCAAGCTGCAGGAAGACCGCCGCATCCCGGGCGGGAGCGTTCAGGCAGTAGGCGGCCAGATCGCTGGAAAAATACAGGCAGTACTGCCCATCTTTTGTTGCCAGCACCCCGGGAAGATTGACGGCAGTAATATCGCTGCGCAGGCTGACGGCATAATCCGCTTGGAGCAGAAGCGGCGCAGCTGACGCCGGACGCACGGCGGTGATGGTGGCCCCCTGATAGCGCAGCGTTACCTGATAGGCGTTTTTGCCGTCATGGGATACATTGCGGATTTCCCCTGCCGGAACGGCGCCGGGGAAATAGGGCAGCGGCGCCCCGAAATGGGCGCGGAGGGCCGCGGCATCCTGGGAGGAGCCGGCCTGCAGCGGGGAAAGGGATTCATCCGTTTCCTGCACCCGGTAGGATGCCTCCGGCATTACCTCCGGGGATTCCAGCAGGGTGACCGCTACATAGATTACGCCGCAAAGGAGCAGGCTGACGATTGCCAGCAGCAGCCCTTTGAGGAACCGGGAAGTTTTATTTGCGGCCATGGTGTTTTCCTTTCTTTTTGGCCTTGCGCTTTTGCCATTCCTGGCCGGCCACCGCCCCCACCAGGGAAAGCAGCATGCAGATCAGCCCCACCCCGGGGCTGGCGTAGACGGGCAGCAGCATCAGCGCTCCGCCGATGGGGAAAAAGGCGGCCAAGGGATGCACGCCCCCCATCCCTGCCCAGAAGGGAATGAAAAATGCGCACAGGGGAATGAAAGCATAGAGATGGATCAGATACAGGGCCATGCCTGCATCCCCCTCCATCAGCATAAACAGCAGGGGGATGCCCTGCAGGGAAAACGCAGCCGCCGTCAGCAGCAAAAACCGCAGCAGCGCCTGCTTAAGCGGGGTCACAGCCCGGGGGCACGGCCGTCCGCACCCGGAAGGGGCGGATATGCACAGGGTGCCCCGGAGAAAATGATTGTAAACATAAGGGAAGCCTCCCAAGATGAATTAGCGATCGAAAATATCCCCTTCCAGGGCGCTGCGGGCGGCCAGGATATACTTGGCGGTATCCAGGGGATTAACGCCCCGCCGGGGCATTTCCTCATGCACATCCGCCGGTGCATCCTGATAGCCCGATATACGGGCGGTCATGCCGCCCCGGCCGCTGGTCAATTGCAGCAGCTCTTCGGGATAGGAAAGGGATGTGGCGGCGGGAAGCAGCGCGGTAAGCCGGGCCATATCCCCGGTGTGGCTGGTTTTCACCAATTGCCCCCGCATTTTGACGATATCGCTCATGATGCGGCCTACGCAGCCTTCCGGTGCCCAGATCTGGCAGGAGAGCATCGGCTCCAGCAGCTTTGTGCCGCCCCTGCGCAGCCCATCCATCATGGCCATGGGGGTGGCCACCACAAAATCCAGGGGATGGGTGTGGATTTCGTGATGATTGCCGTCAATCAGCGTCACCTTCACATCGGTGACCTGCCAGCCCATCATGCCCTGGCGCAGGGCAAGGGGCAGGGCATTTTCCACCTGGTGCTGATAGCGCAGGGCAATATCCCGGGGAGATACTTTGGATTCAAACTGTATCCCGCTGCCCCGGGGCAGGGGATCGATCCGCAGACGGATGATGGCCCAGCAGGGCTTGGGCATGGTATAGGCCACAAAGCCCTCCGCCGGGGAGGCAATGGTCTCCCGGTAGATCAGCTGGGGAGGCGCAAAATGACAGGGAAGATTGAAGCGGGTGCGCAGCATTTCTTCCAGGATTTCCAGCTGCATGCTGCCCATGGCCCGGAGGGTGGTTTCCTTTGTTTCTTCGTGATAAGCCACCGAAAGCAGGGGATCCTCCCCGGAAAGCTCCTGAAGCGCTTTGCGCACATCCGTTTCCTTGCCCTTTTCCAGGGGCGTTACCTTGACGGAGAGCAGCGGCTCCCGAAGGACGCCCAATTCCATGGGGCGGGGCAGCAAGGAGGAATCCCCCAGCACCGTACCCACGGGAATATCCCCCAATCCGAAAAGCACGCCGATTTCACCGGCGGACAGCTTGCCCGCATCCTGGAAACGGCCGTCCGCCGTGAACAGACGGATCTGGGTGATCTTCCGCTGGGTATTCTGATAGGGCAGGGCGTCCCTGTTTTCCAGGCGGCCGGAAAAAATGCGCACATGCAGCCCTCTTCCCAGCAGGGGATCCTGGCTGGCGGCATAGCAGACGGCGCATAAGGGGCCGTTTTCCGTCCCCTGGGGCGCAGGCAGATAATCGATGACGGCGTCCAGGAGCGGCTCGATTCCCTCGTCCCGCAGGGCGGACCCCTTCAGGGCGGGGAAGGCCTGCATCTGCGCCATGGCGTTTTTAATTATGGGGAGCAATTGCTTTTTTTCGTACAGGACGCCGCTGAGGTAATCCTCCGCTGCCTGATCGTCCCCTTCTGCTGCCAAGGCCATCATGCCCTCGGCGTCATCCAGGAATGCGGCGCAGGGGGAGAGCAGCTCCCGAAAGCCCTGCAGGGCCCTTTCCGCATCGGCGCCCTCCCGGTCGGTTTTGTTGAAGAAGAGCAGGGTGGGGATGCGGGCCTTTTTCAGCGCATCAAAGAGCACCTCCGTCTGGGGCTGAACCCCTTCCGCCGCGCTGATTACCAGCACCGCCCCGTCCGGGGCCCAGAGGGAGCGCTCCACCTCGGCGGCAAAATCGCTGTGGCCGGGGGTATCGATCAGGTGAAGCTGTATCCCCTTCCATTGCAGGGTGGCGCTGGAGGCCTGCACCGATATTCCCCGCCGCTTTTCCACGGGCAGCCGATCGGTATGGGCGGTGCCGCTGTCCACGGCGCCTCTTTGGCGGATGGCCCCGGCATGGGCCAATAATTGTTCGCTCAGGGTGGTTTTGCCGGCGTCCACATGGGCGAAAATGGCGATATTGCGCATGGGCCCCTTCCTTTCCGGGTGGTTTCTTTCCATAGTATAGCATATTTTCCTGCCGGGGAACAACCGGTACGGGGAATAATGTTACATTCTGTTTTCAGATTTGTGTGGAATTTACCGCAGGGCTATGGTATAATCATACTGGTATTTTATCTGAGTTTTGCGGCGGCGCCGGGAGGAATATTTGCTTTCATGTATGACGTATTGATTATTGGCGGCGGGCCGGCCGGATGCTCGGCGGCGCTGACGCTGCGGATGCGGGGCAAGAGCGTGCTGCTTGCCTATGCGGACGGCGGCGCCCTGGAAAAGGCC
Source organism: Clostridiales bacterium (assembly GCA_015056265.1). Classification (GTDB taxonomy): domain Bacteria; phylum Bacillota; class Clostridia; order Christensenellales; family Aristaeellaceae; genus RUG563. Next base: position 12,434 of record SVGR01000043.1, on the reverse strand, counting down.
CATCGGGTGGAGAATTATCTGGGCATGCCCCACGCATCCGGAAAAGAGATGCTGGCAGTGATGCACCGGCAGGTGCAGCAGGCAGGGGTGGAAATGCGCAAATCCCTGGTGCAGCGGGTGCTGCCCATGGGGGAAAGCTTTTCCGCCATGCTGGGCAATACCCTGGCGGAGAGCCGGGGGGTGATCCTGGCTACCGGCATTCCCCGGGTGGCATTGCTGAAAGGGGAAGAACAATTGGTGGGCATGGGGGTCAGCTACTGCGCCACCTGCGACGGCATGTTTTATAAGGGCGGCCGGGTGGCGGTGATCGGCGGATGGGAGGAAGCGGCGGAAGAGGCCAATTTCCTGGCCGAACTGGCCCAAGTCACCTATTATACCGAAAAAAAGCATGATGTATCCGCCCTGAAGCCTGAGATCATTCAATCCCCGCTCCGGCCCCTGGCCCTCTCCCGCCGGGAGGAGCAGATCCTGGTGGAAACGGCGGAGGGCGAGCAGGGATACGATGGGGTGTTTGTGCTGCGGCCTGCCATGGCCCTGTCCCAGCTGATGCCGGAATTGGAAACGGTGGATGGCAGGATTGCCCTGTATGACGGATATCTGACCAGCATGAAGGGCGTGGCCGTGGCAGGGGATCTGCAGGGGGCGCCCTATCAGGTGGCCAAGGCAGCCGGGGATGGCAATGCTGCGGCGCTGATGCTGATCAAACAGCTGGACTGATAGATATATTAAGGAGGTAACCGATGAATATGCGCCGTATTATTTCCGTTTTGACGATGGTGTGCCTGCTTTTTGCCTGCGCGCCCGGGGCGATGGCCGCCCCTGTGCGGGACAAGCAATTGGAAGAAATGACCTTGGATCTGGGAATGCAGACCCTGGTGGATCTGGTGATGGGGGCGGCGGTGCTCACTGACGTATCCGCCCTGGAAACCGAGCTGCAGCCCGATCAGGCCCTGATGGAAGGGGTACTGGCCCTGGGGATGTATCAGAAGGTGCTGCCCCTGGATGGGAAGCAGCTGACGTACGAACAGGCGAAGGAAATGTATGGCCTGGTGTTCACCAGCGGCGCCTATGCCCCTGTCGAAAAGGCTGCCGCTCCCTTTGCGGCCCCGGCAGGACAGGGCCTGACCTTTGATTTTACGGATTTCCAGGCCAATCCCTCCATTGGCGTCTATATCTATTCCGCCGCTTTCGACGGGGCGGATGTGACCCTCTTGTGCGATTTGTATCATTATTATGATGAGCCCGGAATGAAAGCGGAGGATCTGCCGGAAGAAACCCTTACCTGGCTGTGCCACGGGGAAATTTCCCTGGCCTATGCACCGGAAGCGTACTTTGGATACACCCTGAATGGCTATACCCTGTCCCCCGTGTATCTGGACGGCCGGCTTTCCGATTGGCAAGGGATGGACAATATGGAATATGAATATTCCGTCACCCTGCCCTCCATCCTGGGCCTGGCGGAGGACGCCCCTGGCCACATGGCCTGGCAGAGCGCTGACGGCACCGTGAATCTGGTGATTGACGTGGCGGTGGACAGCGGCATGGATTATGATCAGGTGCTGGACGCCTTCCTGCTGAATCATCCCGGCCAGACGGTAACCCAGCAGCGGGAATTTTCCCAGTTCTTTGCCATGGGCGAGGGCATTTATTCCCTGCTGGTGGTGCCGGAGGGGCTGCCCTGGGCCTACACCCTCACCCTTTCCTTCCCCGCTGAACGGCAGGCGGAATTTGCCCTGTATGCGGAATTTATCCGCAATTCTCTGATTGTCTGGGGGCTTTCCAATGGTTAAGAAAATGGCGTTGCTGACGGTGCTGATGCTGGCGCTTTCCCTGCCCTGCGCCCTGGGCGAAGCGGTGGTGGGGCGCAATGAGGGAGAGGCATATTTTCCTTCCGAAAAGAATTGGACCTATCATTTCACCTACGCCTATCCCCGGCTCTCGGGGGAGGATTATGCCTCCGCTGCGGTAAACGATACCTACCAGATGGCGCTGGATGAGATGCTGCAGCTGGTGCTGCCTATGTTTTCCCATGAGGAGAGCATGATATTTGACGGTAAAAATGAAGTGATCCATGATTTCACCGTCACCTGCAATAACGGGCGCTTTCTGTCCATCCTTCAATCCCGCTCTCAGACCATGGGAGAGGGGAAGATCAATCTGGCCCTGGAGGGGCTGGTTTTCGATATGGCCGGGGAATATCTGGGCGAAACGCTGACCCTGCGCGGCCTGGTCATGGTGGGGGATTCCTCCGGACAGATTGGCGAAGCGGTATCCGCCGTGCTGTATAAGGAATTTGTGCGGCTGCAGGGAGAGGGCGTTTGCCGGGCCGACATCGATGAGGAAATCTTCCATCTGGAATTTGATCCCACCCGGGATTTTTATGCGGATGAAGCGGGCAATGCCGTATTCTTCTTCCCGCCGGTGTTGCTGGAAACCCTTTCTTTTGACGTGCCCACCTTCACCTATACCCCCCAAGAATTGGAGGCGCTGCTGTAATACGGCGCGCCTTTTTTGATTGAAAGGAGATTGTGTTTATGAAGATTCAGTTCCTGGGCGCCGCCGATTGCGTAACCGGTTCCTGTCATCTGCTTTCTACCGATAATCATCAGATCCTGCTGGACTGCGGCATGTTCCAGGGGGGCAAGGCCCTGGAAAGCCGCAATGACGATCCCTTTCCCTTCGATCCGAAAAAAATCGATTGCGTAATTGTCAGCCACGCCCACGTGGATCATTCCGGCAGGCTGCCGCTGCTGGTGAAGCAGGGCTTTTCCGGCCCCATCTACTGCACAGACGCCACCGCAGATCTGCTCACCATTATGCTGCCCGACAGCGCCCACATTCAGGAAAGCGATGCGGAGAGGGCATCCCGCAAGGCCCTGCGAAGGGGGGAGGAGCCGGTGGAACCCCTCTACACCATGGCGGACGCCGATGCGGCGCTGAAGTTGATCCGGCCGGTGCTGTACGATACCCTGTTTGAAATCAACGATCAGATGAAGGCCTGCTTCAATGAAGCGGGGCATATTCTGGGCTCCGCCATTACGGAAATCTGGGTGACGGAGGAGAATGAAACGAAAAAGATCGTATATACCGGCGATATCGGCATGAGCGACCGGCCCATCCTTCGGGATCCCAAGAAGATCAAGAAGGCCGATTATGTTATCATGGAAAGCACCTACGGTGATCGTCTCCATGAGGGAAACAAGGAATGCCTGGAACAATTGATTCAGGTGATTCTGCGCACGGTGAAGCGGGGCGGCAATGTGGTGATCCCCGCCTTTGCGGTGGGGCGCACCCAGGAATTGATCTATGAACTGAATATCTATTATGAGGATCATCCGGAATATCGGTCCATCCTGGATCGGGTGGACGTATACATTGACTCTCCCATGGCCATCTCCACCACGGAAATTTTCCGCCGCAATGCCCAGGTATTTGATGACGCCACTCGGGACCGCATCCTTTCCGGGGATAATCCCCTGGATTTCAAGAATCTATATTTCTCCCGAACGGCAGATGAATCCAAGGCCCTCAATCAGGATAAGCGGCCCAAGATTCTCATCGCCGCCAGCGGCATGTGTGACGCCGGGCGCATCCGCCATCATCTGAAGCACAACCTTTGGAACAAAAACAGCACCATCGTTTTTGTGGGCTATCAGGCGGAGGGATCTTTGGGCCGGATGCTGCTGGATGGGGCGAAAAAGGTGACCCTCTTTGGGGAAAAGATTGCGGTGAACGCCGAAGTGGTGCGGCTGGAGGGCTTTTCCGGCCATGGGGATCAGAAAGCGCTGGTGGACTGGGTGAAGGGCATACAGAAGGCGCCCCGGCAGATTTTCCTGGTGCACGGCGAGGAGCCGGCCAAGGATATCCTGCATGATCTGATTGAGAAGGAAACGGGCTATCCCTGCGTGGCGGTGCCCGGGGTCAGCGCATTCACCCTGGCCGACGTTCCCAGGATGAACCGCCAGGAAGCCCAATTGGATATGACCGAAGGGGCGGAAGCGGCGGCTATTCTGGAAAAGATTCAGGCGGTACAGGAGCATCTTTCCTCCTTGCTGGAGGCGGGGCTGGAAGAGGGCCTGTCCGGGGAGAGGAGGACGGCGCTGATGGCCCAGGCCCTGCAGCTGGAAAAGGATACCCTGAACCTGGGCATGCTTTTATCCGCCTGGGATCAGCAGATGACGGTGGAATAATCAGTGACGAAAGAAAGCGGGGAGAGCGGCATGCGGGGATACCGCCGGTATCAGCAGGCCCGGGATCTGGCATGGAAGGTGCTGCTCCAATTGCAGGTGAAAAGGCTGCCCGTGGATATGCGGGCGGCCGCCCGGCAGCTGGGGGTGGAGGTGCTGGATATGCCCCGCCATGATGGGATATCCCCGGTGAGCCGACTGCTGGAGAAGCTGGGGGATGCCCCCTGCCGCTCTTTGCAGATCAAGGGAACATGGCATATTTTTATAAAACCCGGGATGCTGGATGATCAGCGCACTCATTTCGCTATCGCTCATGAACTGGGACATATCCTGCTCAGGCACGACACCTGTTCCCTGGAACCGGGGGTGAGAGCGCCTCTCAGCCGGGATAATCCCGGGGATCTGCAGCTGGAGTGGGAAAATGAATGGGATTATGAGGCGGATATTTTTGCTGTTCGGCTGCTGGCCCCTGCCTGTGTGCTGCATGCCTTAGGGGCAAGCACTGCCTCCTGGCTGACGTCTCTGGCGGGGCTTCCGCCTCAGGCGTCAAGAATCCGTGCGGAGCGCATGGGCCTGCTCAATCAGCGGAATGCCTATTTTTCTCATCCCCTTGAGCGGCAGGTATATGAACAGTTTCTTCCATTTATACAGGAGCAGCTGGCCCCGGCGGAGGAAGAAGAATCCTGCGCCGCGTTCCGCACGAAGATGGTATTGGAAGCGGCGATTCCGAAACCGCCTGTGTCTTCTGAAAGGAAAGAAAAGAGAAAAATCCCTGTCCTCTGGTATCTTCTTTTGGCAGGGATCATCGGGATATTCATTTTGTTTGTGCTTATACGAGGCTGAGGACCGCTATGGCCCCTGCTCCCGGCCACCCAAGCAGGGCAGCGGCCGCCAGGGTCCACAGATTTCGGCCTGTGATCCCCAGGCAGGCGGCGCCTTCCATAAAAACGATGGCCCAGAAGATGCGCCCTGTCCATCGGGTCAGGGAGCTTTGCGGCCGTGCTTTCAGGGAAAAGCACAGCATCAGTCCCAATCCCAGCCCTGTTAACAGCAAAATCAGCCATTGTTCCCTTTCCATCGCGTTTCACCTCCCATATTCTTATGACCTGCGATTGACAAATATGCATGAAACGGTGTAGAATAAGGCATACTTTCCTTATTGCTTGGAGGTAATTTTTTATGGGTATCATTCCTTCCCGGAATCTGGAAGAACAGCGCCGTGAGGAAAACGGCGTGGTATACTTTGACCGCGGCGTGATCGAAGGGAAAAACGGCCGCAAATATTCCCGCTTCGCCATCCAGACGCATTTTGTGGAAGTGGGAGAAAGCCAGACCGAACTGGTGAAAAAGTATGTGCTGCCCCTGTATCAGGAAGGGGACATGCTGTCCTTCGGGGCCAAGGTCATGGCCATGTGCACCAAGAATGTAAAGACCCGCGAGCAGGTAAAGCCCGGCTTCTGGGCCAATTTCCTGTGGCGCTTTGCCGGCATCAATCATACCGGCGTTGGTATGCATGAGCCCTATAAGCTGCAGCTGGTGATTGATATGTGCGGCCTGCCCCGGGTGCTGCTGGCAGTGGTATGCTCTGCCGTGACCAAACTGTTCGGCGTCCGCGGCGTATTCTATAAGGTGTGTGGCAAGGGCGTGGGCGGTATTGACGGCTTCTATTTCCGTTCCAGCTTCGACCGGTATAAGGAACTGGCTCTGATCAACCCTCCCAACCCGGTGGAGTTGTGCAATGAACTGGAAAAAGAAACGGGCATTCCCGTGGTGCTGATGGACGCCAACGATATCCAGCAGGATCAGCTGGGCAAATGCGATGATTTCCCGCTGACCGATGAGGAAATTCAGGATGCTATGAAGGATAATCCCTCCGGCCAGGGTGATGAATTGACCCCCCTCATTCTGATCCGTCCCCTGTAATAATTTCGCAAACGAATGTCGCCTGCAGATTTTTCTGCAGGCGATTTTTGTCATGTACACCTTTTCCGGGGGCATAGAATGGGCAGGGAGGTGAAGATAATGCTGTCTTTTTTGTATTGGTTGTTCCGGGACGCCATGTTTTTCCTGGGCATGCTGTCCGGCCGGGGAAGTTTCCCCAAGCCCCTGTCCCGCCAGGAGGAAGGGGAGTGCATCGCCCGGATGCAGGCGGGGGATGAGGAGGCCCGGAAGAAACTCATCGAGCATAATCTGCGGCTGGTATCCCATATTGTGCGCAAATATACGGTACCCGGCTATACCCGGGATGATCTGGTATCGGTGGGCGCCCTGGGGCTGATCAAGGCCGTGAACACCTATAAACCGGAAAGCGGATCCCAGCTGTCCGCTTATGCTGCCCGGTGCATTGAAAATGAGGTACTGATGCTGCTCAGGGCCTCCAAAAAACGGCGGGGGGACGTATCCCTTTCCGATCCCATCGGTACCGATGGGGAGGGGAACGATATTTCTTTTATGGATATTCTGGGAACGGATGCGGATGCGGTGGAGGAAGAGGTGGTGCAGCGGGTATCCCTGCGCCGGGTGCGAGGATTGGTGGAAAAATTGCCCCGGAAGGAGCGGCTGGTGATCGAAATGCGCTACGGCCTCATGGACGGCGCCGCCCATCCCCAGCATGAGGTGGCGGCATTGTTGGGCATTTCCAGGTCCTATGTATCCCGGATTGAAAAGCGGGCCATCGAGACCCTGCGGGCGGGGATGGAAGGGGCGGAATGAGGGGAAATGAACGCTAAAACAGGGAAAAAACACCCATAAAAAGAGGGTTTTTGGCCTCAAAATGAGGCTAAAAACCCTTGATTTTTGATAAAAAACGGTTAAATTTCGGGGATTTCGATGGCCACTTCCCGGCCGATTTCGGCGGATTTGGCGATGCCGTCGATGATGGCCTGATTGTACAGGATCTGGGAGGAGGGAACGGGAGCGGGCAGATCGTTCTTGATGGCGTCCAGGAAGGAGCGCACCTTCAGTTCGAACAGGCTCTTGTCGAAGGGGATGATGGGCAGCTTGGTCTGGGTGCGCAGGCCGGCCATATCGGTATACAGGGTCATTTCCCCGCCCACGGTGCCGTTCCAGCATTCGGTGGAGGGGATGCGCAGGGCGCCCTTCTTGCCCAGGATCACGGTATCGCCGGGGGTATCCAGATGCATGGCCCAGGAAATGCGGAAGTCCAGCACGATCCCGCCCTCCAGACGGATAAAGGCGGCGGCAAAATCGTCCACGCTGAAGCGGGCGGCATTTTCCTCGGCGGTATGGCCGGCGTCGGGATACATGTAGAGAGGATTCTTACCGAAGAAATCGGAGGTATAGCCGGAAACGGTGAGGGGCTTGGGATAGCCGATGGCGTTGAGCACCATATCCAGGCTGTAGCAGCCGATATCGCCCAGGGCGCCGATGCCGGCGGTTTCCTTTTCAATGAAAGTGGAATTGGGGATGCCGCGACGGCGGCCGCCGCCTGTCTGGATGTAATAAATTTCGCCCAGTTCGCCGGATTCCACGATCTTCTTGATCTGCTGCATGTTGGGGTCCATCCGGGGCTGGAAGCCGATGGTGAGCAGCTTGCCGGTTTCCTTTTCGGCCTTCATCACGGCAACAGCCTCATCCAGGGTAACGGTGAAGGGCTTTTCCAGCAGCACATGCACCCCGGCCTTCAGGGAATCAATGGTGCATTCGGCGTGGGTGGCGTTGTAGGTGCAGATGGATACGGCGTCCAATTCTTCGTTTTCCAGCATGGATTTATGGTCGGGATAGAAATGGATGTTGCTGTAATCCAGGCCGTGCCGTTCGCAGAAGGATTGGCACTTTCCGGGGATCAGATCGGCCATGGCCACGATTTCGCAATCGGGGAATTTCACATACTGCTGTACGTGGGCGCCGGCAATCCAGCCGGTACCGATGATGCCGATCTTGAGCTTTTTGCCGCCTTCGGCTTTCTTTTCAATGATTTCTTCCGTAAACTGGCTGAGAACAGCATCGCCGTTTGCCATAGGATGTCCCTCCTGATTGATGCGCGTGGGCGCATATTATTTTCAAGTGTATTATATCATCATGTTTGCCCGCTGTCGAGGAGCAAATACAGGATAAATCGCTGATTTTTGCATCCTTTTCAGGAAAGTCTTGCGTCTTAATCCTGTTGGGAGTATAATGAAGAAAAACCTCCCGGAAAGGAAGGAAGCATATATGCCCATTCATGTAACCATCTGGAATGAAGATTCTCTCCAGGAAACCCACGAAAATGTGCTCAAAGTATATCCCCAGGGCCTTAACGGCGTTCTTTCTTCCATGTTTGATGGGAAGGAAGAATATCGGGTGCGCACTGCCTGCCTGTGCGAGGAAGAAGCTGGTCTTACCGAAGAAATTCTTTCCGATACTGATGTGCTGATCTGGTGGGGCCACTGCAAGCATTGGATGCTGCCCGATGAAATCGCCGCCCGGGTGCAGGCCCATGTGCTTCGGGGTATGGGGCTGATCATGCTCCATTCCGGCCATGAATCCAAGGTGTTCCAGCGGCTGATGGGCACCCAATGCTCCCTTCGCTGGCATGAAAATAACGATAAGGAACGTATATTTGTTATTGAGCCTCACCACCCCATCATGCGGGGCATTCCCGCCTGGTTCGAACTGGAGGCGGAGGAAATGTATGGTGAGCGGTTCGATATTCCCGCTCCCGATGAACTGCTGGCTATCGGTTGGTATGAAAGCGGAGATGTGTTCCGTTCTGCCTGCACTTTCTCCCGGGGCTACGGCAAGATTTTCTATTTCCAGCCCGGCCATGAAACCCTGCGTTCCTTCTATAATGAGTATGTGCAGAAAATCATCCTCAACGCCGCCCGCTGGGCCGCCCGGAACCGGGAACTGGACCGGGAGCTGCACAGTGATTTCGCCCCGCCTCTGGAGGAAAAGTAATTATTCCATTCGCTTTAGCGTTCCTGGCTGTTTGCCGGGGCGCTTTATATTTTGAAGGAGAAAACGCTTTGAGATGCAGCTGAAAAATGTGGCGTATTGCATGAGACGATTGCTTGCGATTCTTTTGCTGTTTATGCTGGCTCCCTCTGCTGGTTCTGCTTCTGATAAGATTTTTTGTGATTGCGAAGAGACGGCCTGCATCTGCTTTATTCAGAAAGGGGATGAGGGACCTTATGTTTCCGCGGTGATCAAATTGCTGAAATCAAAGGGCTATTGCGAGGCTCGGCAGAAGGTTGGCATATTGGATGAAGGGGCCGTGCAGGGAATAATAGCTCTGCAAAAGAAGTATGGTCTGCCTCAGACCGGGATGCTGGATGATGAAACGCTGACGCTGCTGATTTTTGATATGCTTCCGGATGCTTTGGACGCTGCCGATCCCCTGTCCTGCGGGGACTATAATTGGATTCCTACAGATGGAGGAAAAAAGCGGCATATCGATTCTTTGTGCTGCAATATGTATGACCCGCGGAAAGTATCCATCCGAAATGCAGAGGCTTTGGGATACACCAATTGCAAAATTTGCAATGATATATGCGACGCTATCCGCACTGAATAATCTGGATTTCCGGGGGAAAGAATGCGGAATGGGTCAAACGTTAATTTTCCGTAACAATGATTGACAATCTAAATTTTTTGAATATACTGGAAACATCAATGTGTCAGGAGGTGACAGTCAATGAGCGACGGCGATAGATGTAAAGCCGCGGAAGGCGTGCCCCGATCGTGCGCTGCGCGTTCATTGACGCGCCGTTAACGGATAAATCGGGCATGCTTTTCCTGCATGCATCGCATACGTCGTTTCGGGATGGCCGGTTCATTTGCACTTGCAAGGAAGGGGCTTTTTTGCATTTGCGTTTGCGGTCTATCCGGTATCGATCGGTTTTTCGTGTGCAAAACAAGGAAAGGCAGGTGAACTTCCTGTGGAATGGGAAGCAATTGAATCAAGGCTCAATGCATTATTGGAAAATGGGCGGCACGGAGAGCTGCGGGGCGCCATGCGGATGCTCAACGTGGTGGATATCGCCCAATATATGGAAAATCTGGACAAGGATAAGCTGCTGCTGGTGTTCCGCATCCTGCCCAAGGATATTTCTGCGGATGTATTCAGCTATATGGCCCCGGAACAGCGCCAGACCCTGATCGAGTCCATCGGCGATCAGGAAATCCGCGCCCTGATGGAGGATATGTTCCTGGATGACGCGGTGGATTTTCTGGAGGAGATGCCCGCAAATGTGGTCAAGCGCGTGCTGCAGAATACCACCCCCGAAACCCGGAATCTGATCAATCAGTTCCTCCGCTATCCGGAATACTCCGCCGGCTCTATCATGACCATCGAATTTCTGGAATTCCATGCCGGTGATACGGTAAAGATGGCCATGGACACCATTCGCCGGGTGGGCCTGGATAAGGAAACAATTTATACATTATATATTATCGATTCTGCCAGAAAGCTGATCGGCACCCTGGCCCTGCGCAAAATGATCCTGGCCCATGAGGATGCGGTGCTCTCCGATATGATGCAGCGTAACCCCATCAGCGTCTATACCACCGACGACCAGGAAATCGTGGCTGATACCGTGCGCCGGTATGACCTTCTGGCCATCCCCGTGGTGGATAAGGAAGAACGGCTGGTGGGCATTATCACCGCCGATGACGTCATGGACGTTATCGAAGAGGAGAACACTGAGGACTTCGAAAAGATGGCCGCTCTGACCCCTTCGGAAGATGAATATTTGAAGACTTCACCCTTCCGTCTGGCCCTCAACCGTATCCCCTGGCTGCTGATCATGGCGGCGGTGGCTATCTTCACCGGTATGATCATCAAGGGCTTTGAGGATGTGCTGGCCACCAGCATTGTGCTCACCTCCTGTATCCCCATGCTGATGAATACCGGCGGTAACTGCGGCTCCCAGGCTTCCACCCTGATCATTCGCGGTATTGCTCTTGGCGAGATTGAGTTCAAGGATTGGTTCCGGGCCCTGTGGAAGGAATTCAGGGTGGGCTTAATGGTGGGCGTGGTGCTGTTCCTGTTCACATTCCTGCTGGTTACGCTGATCTATGGCGCCAGCTTTACGGAAGCGTTGGTGGTGGCCTTGGCCCTGTATGCCACGGTGCTCATTGCCAAAGGGCTGGGCTGCACCCTGCCCCTGCTCGCCAAAAAGATTGGCTTTGACCCGGCCCTCATGGCCAGCCCCTTCATCACCACGCTGGTGGACGCTACCTCTCTGACCATCTATTTTATGATCGCAACAACCATTCTTAAGATTGCCGTGTAAGAGGAACGCATGAACGAAAAGCTATCGGCATTTTTGCCCGCCCTTCGGGCGCTCCCCGGGGAAATCAGTGTCTGGGCGGAAAATCTGGTCACGGGTGAGGCCTTCACTTTCCAGCCGGATTTGCCCCTGGTTGCCGCCAGCGTGATCAAAATCCCCATTTTGGCAGAGGCATTCCGCCAGCAGCGGGATGGGCTGCTCTCGATGGATGAGATGTTTTCCATCCGCCCGGAGCAGAAAATGCCCTCCTGCGGGGCGCTGGCCTATCTTCACGACGGGCTGCAAGTGACGCTTCGGGATCTTTGCGTGCTGATGATTATTCTCAGTGATAATTCCGCTACCAATATCCTGATCGATCGGCTGGGCATCGATGCCGTCAATGCCACCCTGCGCGGCCTTGGCCTGAAGCAGACCACGCTGCGCCGCCGCCTCTTTGATCGAGAGGCGTCCCGCCGGGGGATCCAGAATCACATTACCGCCGGGGAAATGGCATTGTTATTGAAAAAAATGCATCAGGGCAGCTGCATTTCTCCGGCAGCAGATGCCGAAATGCTGTCCATCATGAAGGATCAGCGCCTTAATGGCAAGATTCCTTTCTTCCTGGATGATTTCGAAATCGCCCATAAAACCGGTGAGGATGACGGCATCACCCACGATGTGGGCATCGTTTACGCCCCTCAGCCCATCCTGCTCTGCTTTGCTTCGGAACATACCTGCGTTCCGGATTTTGAACGTCTCATGCAGGATATGGCTCGGGCCGCTGTTGTAAAGTGAATAAAAAAAGGCTCTGCTTGGTACGGGTGATGGCCGGGAAGGAATCATCCTCCGCATTGTGTCATGAATGCCGCTGACTTTTAGCGGGCAATCTGAAATAGACCGCAAACCCCAAATGAAATGCACCCCATTTGATAGACAAGTATGGTATACTTGAACAAAGAAATGGGGTGTTTACTTATGCCGAAGGGAATTCCGAACAAGAGGTACACAGGAGAGTTCAAACAGAAAGTCGTGGAGA
>SVGR01000042.1 GCA_015056265.1 Clostridiales bacterium | reverse complement strand
AATTTCTTCACCGTCCGGGATATCGTGAAGGAATACAACCCTGAGGACGTGCGCATGTTCATGCTCTCCGCCCACTACCGCAGCCCCGTAAACTTCAGCCGGGATATGGTGGCCCAGGCCCACGCCTCCCTGCAGCGGCTGTATACCGCCCGGGACCACATGCTGTTCCTGGCGAAAAATGCTGCAGATAAGCCCCTTATCGACGCCGAAAACGCCCTGCTGGAAAAGGCCGCCGCCCACGCCAAGCGCTTTGACGACGCCATGGACGATGACCTGAACACCGCAGACGCCCTGGGCGCCATCTTTGAGCTGGTGAAGGACGCCAATGTGTCCCTTTCCGATCAGAGCAGCAAACAGGCCATTGAAAAGATCCTTTCCGTGCTGAATGAACTGACGGATGTGCTGGGCCTGCTTTCCAAGAAAGCGGATGACGGGCTGCCCCTGGAAATCCAGGAAATGGTGGACGCCCGCGCCCAGGCCCGCAAGGAAAAGAACTGGAAGCGCAGTGATGAGCTCCGCGACGCCCTGGCCGCCGCCGGCTATATCGTAAAGGATACCCCCCAGGGGCAGAACATCACCAAGGCATAATTCTTTGTTCACCCGCTTTTATATTGGCTGTGAGCGAAAGGAGAACGCATATGTTTTTTAATGAAATGATCCTTTTTCCCACCGGCGGGCCCTCCCATTTCCGCATTCCCAGCCTGGTGGTCACCAATGACGGCACCGTGCTGGCCTTCTGTAACGACCGCAGGGCCACGGTAGAGGATCATGCCACGGAATCCGTGATGATGTATACCCGAAAACTGCCAGGCCAGCCCTGGGAATCAATCAAAGAACTGGATCAGATTGACGGCTGGGCATGCTCCATGGGCGCTGCGGTGTACGATCCCGCTACCGATATCGTCATGTGCTTTGGCAAGCGGGAGCTGGCCAGGCCGGAATGGCATTATTATACCGACGAAGAACTGAAGGAATGGGAAGAAAAGGAAATCCGCCTGGCCAAAGAAGGGGGCTTCCGCAGGGGATGGAGCATGTTCACCTCCGCCGACCAGGGGGCAACCTGGCAGGATGAAGCCCTGAACCTGCTTCCCCGTCCCTTCACCCCTGAAGGCCGCGAAGAAATGATGATTACCGGTTATACCCACGGCTGCGGTGCCGGCATCCGGCTGCGCCATGGCAAGCATCCTGGTCGGCTGCTCTGCCCCACCCGCATTATCACCGGGGAATACGCCAATTTCGCCGAAGCATCTCTGGTCTGCTATAACAATAGCATGTACAGCGATGACCACGGAAAAACCTGGCACGCCTCTGCCCCCGTTCAGCAGGGAACCGGGGAAGGCACCCTGATTGAAGATGAAAACGGCGTAATCCACTATAATTCCCGGGGCATGCACTGCGATCAGAAGCGATATCTGGCCACCTCCTACGACTGCGGCGAAACCTATCAGGATTTCCGCACCGATGATTTCCTCATCGAAGAAAAGGAAATCGGCTGCAACGCCGCCTTCTTCCGGGTGGAAAAAGAGGATCTGCCGGGATTGCCCCAGGGCGTATCCTCCATCACCCTCTTTTCCAATCCCCGGGATGAAATCCGGGAAAAGATGAGCATCTGCTACAGCTTCGATAACGGAAAAACCTGGGCCGGTGTAAAGCAGGTATGGGAAAAGGGCGCCGCCTATTCCAGCCTTGCCTACGATAAAAAATCCGGCCATTTCTTCCTTCTGTATGAGCGGGGACCCAACGGCCAGGCCTTCCACCCCTATGATGACGGCATATCCATTGCAGAATTTGATCTGGAATGGCTGCTCGGCCAGCAAAATTAAGGAGAACGTCATGACAGAATACCGTTTTGCCCGCCCCGGTGAGGAAGAGGACATCTTGGATTTTATCAATTTGGTGTTCAGCCAATCCCATGCGCCCCATTCTTTTGACCGGCTGCTGCCCAAGGTCTATGGGCATGATGATCACGCATCTCTCCACGCCCTGGCCATCCGGGAGGGACGCATCCGGGCAGCGGTGGCCATGCTGCCCCTGACACTGCAGGTGGATGAAAGCCATGCTTTGAAAGCCGGATACGTCGGCTCCGTTTCCGTGCATGAAAGATACCGGAGCGAAGGGCATATGAAGGCCCTGATGGAAATGACCATGGAAAGGGCCCGGGAAGAAGGATATGATCTGCTGGCCCTGGGCGGGCAGCGGCAGCGCTATGGCTATTGGGATTTTGAAGGGGGCGGCGTCTGTATCACATTCAGCGTCACTGCTGCCAATATCCGCCATGCTCTTGGGCCTGTGGACGCAGGCCTTATCCGCATCCGTCCCGTAACAGAGGCGAAGGATCCTCTGCTTCCCGCCCTGTATGCCCTCAGCTGCAGCCAGCAAATGATCTGCCGCCGCCGGAAGGATCGGTTCCTGGAGATTATGCAGAGCTGGAACCATACACTCTATGCCCTGGAAAATGCTTTTGACGGATCCCTGGCGGGCTATATCTGCGGAAACAGCGGCTATATTGCCGAAATGGTGCTGCAGGATGATGAGATGCTCTATCCTGTCCTGAAAGCCTTCATGGCGGATAAAAGGAATGTACAAATCAGGGTGCCCTTCCACATGACCCGCCGAGCAGAACAGTTAAAAGCCATTGCAGAGGGCTATTCCCTCTCCGATACCCAGCGTTTCTGCATTTTGAATTTTCCCCGGGTGCTGGAATGCGCCCTGGCCTTCAAGTGCTCCTTCCGTTCCCTGGAGGATGGCCGCTTCGTATTTGAGATCACTGGCCGGGGCCGCTATGCCCTGGCGGTTAAGGACGGGCGCGTCACCGTAAGCGAAACCGGGGACGCACCGGAGAACACATTCACCCCCCGGCAGGCGGTGCAATTCTTCTTTACTCCCTATTCCGGGCTGATGGCGGAAGGAAGGCTTCTGCGGTCCTGGCTGCCCCTGCCATTGGATATCCCTTCTGCGGATGGTTTTTGATCATGCAAAGCAAACGTATTTCCCGGGATTTTACACAAGGTTCCATCCCAAAGCAGCTGCTTTTCTTCGCCCTGCCCTTTATGGCATCCAATGCCATGCAGGTGCTCTACAGCACCGTGGATATGATCATTGTGGGGCATTTTGTGGGCACAGACGGCCTTTCCGCCGTATCCCAGAGTAGCCAGATTCTCAACTTTGGCGTAATGATGTGCTTTGGCTTTTCCAATGCCGGCCAGGTGCTGGTCTCCCAGGCTCTGGGGTCAGGCAAGCGGAAGGAACTGAACCCCATCATCGGCACCCTGTTTTCCCTGATGGTGCTGCTCAGCCTTTGTCTCACCGCCGTCTTTCTGCTGGGACGGCATACGATTCTGGATCTGGTGAATGTGCCCGCCCAGGCCCTTGGCATGGCGGAAGAATATCTGGTGATCTGCGGGGCGGGGCTTTTCCTCACTGCCGGTTACAATATGGTATCGGCGGTGCTGCGGGGCATGGGCGATTCCCGCCGCCCCTTCTATTTCATCTGCATCGCTTCCGTTATTAATCTCTTGCTGGATCTGCTCTTGACAGGGCTGATGGGTATGGGGGTTGCCGGCGCAGCCCTGGCCACCATCATTGGCCAAGGGGCGTCCTTCCTGTTTGCTCTGCGGTATCTGCGCCGGCGAAAAGAGGCCTTCGGGTTCGATTTCCGGAAGGAAAGCTTCCGGATTGAGAAAAAATATGCCCGGATGATCGGCCGCCTGGGCACGCCCATGGCTATTCAATCCGGCTGCATCAATCTGTCCATGCTCTATGTCAATTCCCTCATCAATCAGGTGAGTCTGGAGGCCAGCGCCACCTTCGGTGTGGGCGTGCGCATCGACGATATCATCAACAAGATCTCCCAGGGCATTCAGCATGCCGCCCTGCCCATGATCAGCCAGAATATCGCCGCCCGCAGGACCGATCGGGCCCGCAGGGTCGTCATGCACACCTGGCTCTATTCCGGGGCGCTGACGATATTCTTTATGGGCCTGTATCTGGTCTTTGGCAAGCAGCTTTTCATGGCCTTCTCCGCTGATCCTGCAGTGCACGCCATGAGCGGCGAATTTATCGCCGCCATCCTGTGGATGTTCCCTGCCCTGGCCGTCATGCGGGGCAGCAGCGCCTTCATCCAAGGAATCGGCAATGCAAAGCTCAGCATGGTGCTGGCATTGCTGGACGGAGTTGTACTGCGCATCGGGCTGAGCTGGCTGTTCGGCATCGTGCTAAACTGGGGCTTTTACGGCTTTGTGCTGGGATACGGGGCGGCGGCCTACGGCTGTGCAGTGCCCGGCATGATTTACTTCCTCATGGGCCGCTGGCAGAAGCGAAAAACCCTCTCCGACGAAATGTAAAACAAACAATGGAAATTGGGGATGTTTTCCGAAAAAGGGGCTGGGCAAAACCATTGTAATATGATATAATGCGTTTTGCCTGCGCCGGATGGGAAAGCATCCCTTTTTCTTTTGCCGGTTCTTTTGCAGGCTGAATGCGCATCATGTATATGCAGGGGGGCTCCCCCATCCCAAAACAGGAGGAAACAATAATCATGGAATGGATCAAGAAGATTCTCAAGGGTATGGTCATCGGTCTGGCCAACATCATCCCCGGTGTTTCCGGCGGCACCATGATGGTGAGCATGGGCATCTATGACCAGTTGATCTACTGCGTCAACCATATTTTCAAGGAATTCAAAAAGAGCGTTATCTGGCTGCTGCCCTTTGCCATTGGTATGATTGCCGCCATTCTGCTGGGCGCCTTCGGCCTGGAAGCCGCCTTTGCCGCCATTCCCCTGCCCACCAACGCCCTCTTCATCGGCCTGATCCTGGGCAGTCTGCCCATCATCTTCAATAATGTAAAGTCCGATGGCCTGGGCGGAAAAAAAACCGCTGTTTCCGGCCTTATCTTCGGCCTGTTCTTTGCCCTGGTTGTGCTGCTCAAGGTATTTGAAGCGGAAAACAAAGTGGAAATCACCGTCAATTTCGGCAGCATCCTGATATTCCTGGGGCTGGGCATGCTGGCCTCCGCTACCATGGTCATCCCCGGTGTCAGCGGCTCCATGATGCTCAAGACCTTGGGCTATTACGAGCCCATCGTCACCGATGGCATTACCGGCCTCACCCGTGCCCTGAGCGCCGGCGACTGGGCCAATGTGCTGCATTATGGCTCCATCCTTCTTCCCTTTGCCATCGGCATCGTCATCGGCATCTTCGCCATTGCCAAGCTGATTGAAGTGCTGCTGCGCAAATGGAAGGGCTATACCTACGCCGCCATTTTGGGTATGGTGGTGGCCTCCCCCGTGGTCATTCTGATGGATACCTCCATTTATGCCGGCGTCAACGTATGGCTGATCCTGGGCAGCGTGGCTGCCCTGGGCGTCGGCGCTCTGATCGCCCTGAAGCTGGGGAAAGAATAAGCACGCCTTGCATCTCAAAAGCCTTGCAGACTCCCTTTCTGCAAGGCTTTTTTTTACCTTATTCTTTCCATCTTTTTTGCACATACTGATGCTATCATATCCCCGAAAAGGAGGCATGCCCTATGTGCACCAGCATCGCCCTGAAGGGCCCAGGCTTTTTCTTTGGCCGCAATCTGGATCTGGAATGTGATTTTGGGCAGCAGGTGGTGATCACCCCCAGGAATTATTCCTTTGCTTTTCGCACGGCCGGCCGGTTGGATCGGCATTTTGCCATGATCGGCATGGCTGCCGTTGCAGAAGATTATCCCCTGTATGCCGAGGCCATGAATGAAATGGGACTGGCCATGGCAGGGCTGAATTTTCCGGATAACGCCTGGTATGACCCACAATCAGCCGAAAATAAAGCCAATCTTTCCCCCTTTGAGCTGATACCCTGGCTGCTTTCCCAATGCGAAAGCGTCAAGCAGGTCAGATCGCTGCTTACCAGCACCCACCTGATCGCCCTGCCCTTCAGTCCTGCCCATCCCCTTACGCCCCTCCATTGGCACATTGCCGATCAAGAACGCTCCATCACCCTGGAATGCACCCGGGAGGGCATGCGC
Source organism: Clostridiales bacterium (assembly GCA_015056265.1). GTDB lineage: Bacteria > Bacillota > Clostridia > Christensenellales > Aristaeellaceae > RUG563. Next base: position 12,184 of record SVGR01000042.1, on the reverse strand, counting down.
ATATATGATAATCCCCTGGATGTGCTGACCAATAATCCGCCCTTTCCCTTTCATCTGAGTAATTATACCCAGTATCAGTGCCTCTCTCCCCAGGATCCTCATTCCGAAGAAGGAATGCTTCCCTGCTTTGGCCGGGGAATGGGTGCCATCGGTCTGCCGGGGGATTATTCTCCCGCTTCCCGTTTTGTGCGGGCGGCCTTTCTTCGGCAGCATTCCCTTCGTCAGCCCACGCAGGCGACGGCCGTGGCCCACTTTTTCCACCTGCTGGACGCCGTGGCCATGCCCCGGGGCAGCGTGATCCTGGCAGGCAATGCAGTAGATGAAACCCGGTATGCCTGCTGCATGCAGGCAGAGAACGGCGTCTATTATTACAAAACCTACAATAACAGCCGTATCACCGCCGTGGACATGACAAAAGAAAACCTGGACGGACAAAACCTGATCGCCTATCCCCTGCTCCGCGAAGCGGACATCCGGTATCAAAACGGATAAACATAGGATCAGATTACAATGAGAATTCCAAACGTCCCCCTACGCTTCACCCCCCCTGGGTAAAGGAAGGGATCTGAAAGGCCGGCGGGGTTGCAGGCCACTCCGCTATCTTGTGTGCACGCTCGGTAACAAGGCAGGTTCTTTCGCTGCCCCTGTACCCCGCGCCAGCGGTCAGCAGCCTTAGGACACCGCCCTGCGAAAACGCAGACGCATGGAACATTGGTATATCGGCACGGAACGCCGGGATACGAAGAATAATCGCAACAATCCACAAGCGGCACGAAAACGAAGAAAACGCCGGGAGAGAAAGCTTGTTTTCTCTCCCAGCGTTTTTCTCGTTTTCCCGGATGCCAAGCATCCGGCGGGCGGAGGCGAGGGCCATCTTTGCCGTTTTTTCTTGCCCCATCGGGAAATTGTGCGTTCATCAAGTTCCCTCTATCCGAAGCCGGGGCCAGGGATGGAATCCCTGGTGCAGGGGACCAGAAGGCCGCAGAGGCCCCCGCTTTATCGTACGGGAGCGCAGCGCCCCGCAATCCTCCCCGTTGCTCTACTGATGTCCACCTCGTTCCTTCCGGGGCGAGAAATCCTGCAAACATTTTTCCCCTTACTGTACAGGCTGATCGTTCACCGGCGGTTTTTCCAGGATCACCGGGGCGGCGGCATCGGCGCGTGCGTCCTTCAGGCAGGTCAAGCGGCTCAGCGACACCTCCAGCGCCACCCGGTTTATTACCGTTCCATCGGGCATTTGTTTTTGATAATCGCGGCTCTGGAAACGTCCCTGCACCTCCAGCCGATCGCCCACATTCAGCGTTGCTGCATAGCGGGCGGTACGTCCCCATGCGATGCAAGGGATATAATCGCTCTTGCCAAAGGCCCGGTTCACTGCCAGCATCAGATCGGTGATTTCCCGGCCGAAGGGGGTGGTGCGGAAGGCCGGGGGCTTGCAGATAGCCCCGGTCAGATGGATCAGATTGGGATTTTCCATTTCATCCGGTGCCAGCAATTGCTGGGCAAATGCGGTGAGCAGCAATCGCCCCGCGCCGCCCATCACCTTATTGTAAGATCGCAGCTGCCCTGAAATGCCGATGCGTACACCGGGCTTAATCTGGCTGTTCATCAACCGTTCGCTGATGGTAACAGGCAAAAGATCATGGGCGCCAGACAGCCTGGGTACCCGAATCTCCAACCGATAAAAATTTTCGCCAAAAACCTCATGATCCAGCGCCGGATCCGTTTCGATCACGCCACACAGGCACAGCTGATTGTTTTCCATCTCCATGTTTTTCTACACCTCCGGTATTGTAGTAGCGACAGGCCGCTGCCTGCCCTGAACGTCAATGGTGGTTTCTCCCGGCAGCAGAATTTCCGATACAGGCACAATCTGCAGCCCCTGCTCCCGATAGCTTTTGAGAATGGCGGGCAACGCATCCAGGATATATTTGGAATCGTTATGAAACAAAATGATATCCCCGCTCTTCACATTTTTTGTACTCTTATCGATCAGATCCTGTACCCCACGGTTCTTCCAATCCAGGGAATCAACACTCCATTGGATTACTTCATATCCCTCCTGGCGGGCCACCAGCACCACATCATTGTTATAATCGCCGTAGGGCGGACGGAAAAGGGTGGGGCGCACACCGGTAAGCGCCTGGGCATTATCGCTCATCACCCGAAGCTCCTGACGGATTTTTTCCCGGCTCAGCTTGCTCATCTGGGGATGAGAGGTGGAATGATTACCAATTTCATGGCCCCGGGCAGCAATTTCCTTCACCAGTTCGGGGAAACGCTGGGTCCAGATATCCACCAGGAAAAAGGTGGTCTTCACCTCATATTCATCCAGAATATCCAGTATCCGCCTGGTCTGATCCCCGCCCCAGGCCGCATCAAAGCTGATGGCGATTTTCTGATCGTTCCTCTCCACCGAATAGATGGGCAATTCCCGCTTTCGGGCCGTTACTTCTGCACTGCGCACCCCTGTCGCATAGACAGCGCTCAAGGCGCACAGCAGCACCACCGCCGAAAGCATTCCCTTCTCCCATCCTCTTTTTTTCTTTTGCACATGCGTAAGATTGTTCACTTGTTTGATCATGCGCTGCCCCTCCTTCCTGCAGCATGCTATGCCGGAAGAAAGAAGAATATGAAAACAGCGGATGAAAGCAAGGCCTGTCCGCATCCCGTTGCCCATGCCTGCGCTGATAATATATGCCGCCCATGGGCATAATATACCAAGGCCGGATACCAGAATCGTCCGGCAAATTTCGATAGAAAAGGAAAAAGCCATGATTTCTTTCAGCCTGATTTTCCTGTATTTGCTGTTGATTACCCCCCTTTGTGCGGGGATATCCGCCGCCATTGCTCCGGAAAAAGGAAGCGGCAGGGCAGCCCTGATGATCTGGGGCATCCGCATCCAGCATCCCTTTTCCCTCGCCCGGGATGAGCAGGGCAGATTGCAGCTTTCCCCCATCCTTCCCCGTCCCAAATCCCGGAAGGGCCCCGGCATCATCCAGGGCCTTCGCCGCATGCCCCTGGCCCGACGGCTGATCCGGCACGGCATACACATTCCGATGCTGGAAGGAGAGGTGCATGTAGGCGTGGATGACGCTGCCGCCACGGCCCTCCTCTGCGGGCTGCTGTCCGCCTGCGCCGGCTGCATCCCCCACGCCCGCCTGAATATCCGCCCGGTATTCGGTGGCGGATGGTCCCTGCAGGGAAAATGTATAGCCCGGATGCGCCTGGGCACCCTATTGGCAGTATGTCTGCTTGTGGTCTGGGGCCGCAGGCAGGCAAGAAGTAAGGAGGCACGCCCATGGAACATCCCATCGGACACCTGATGCAGACCACCCTGGAGAATATCAAACAAATGGTGGATGTGGACACCGTTATCGGCCAGCCCATCCAGGCCCTGGACGGCAGTACCGTTATCCCCTTGTCCAAAGTCAGCTTCGGATTCGTATGCGGCGGCGGAGAATATCAAACGAACCGGGCTGTCCCCCCGGATCAGCCTCCCTTTGCCGGGGGCAGCGGCGCCGGTGTATCCCTGCAGCCGGTAGGTTTTCTGGTGGTAGGGCCGGAAGGCGTGCGTGTACTGCCCGCTCAGCAGCCCACCGCTTGGGAGCGGGCACTGAATAATGCCCCGCAATTGATGGATGATATCCGTTCCCTGCTCTCTCCCAAACAAGAAAAAACGCCCAAGGAGGGGCCGCAGGCATGAAAAGAATGCTGGCGGGGCTTTTCTTTGCGCTGATTCTCCTGTATAATGGAGAGGCCCATGCGGAAGCCAAGGCATTTTTGCTGATGGAAGCAGAAACGGGGCGGGTGCTGTATGAAAGCAATGCTTCCACCCCCCTGCCCATGGCCTCTACCACCAAGGTGATGACGGCGCTGCTGGCCCTGGAAAAGGGAAACCTTTCCGATCCGGTGGTCACATCCCGGAACGCTTTCGGTGTGCCGGGTACCAGCATCTATCTTTCCCAGGGCGAAACCCTTACCCTGGAGGAAATGCTCTATGGGCTGATGCTGGCCAGCGGAAATGACGCCGCCGTGGCCATTGCGGAGCATATCGGCGGCACGGTTGAGGCTTTCTGCCGGATGATGACAGAGAGAGCAGCAGAAATCGGATGCAAAGATACGGTGTTTTCCACCCCTCATGGGCTGCCCGCCGCCAATCACCACACCACAGCCTATGATCTGGCCCTCATCACCCGGGAAGCATTGAAAAATCCCGTCTTTCGGGAGATTGTGTCCACTCAGCGGGCGTCCATCCCCTGGGCCGGGCACGATTACAACCGAGTGCTGACCAACAAGAATAAGCTGCTTTCGTCCTATCCCGGGGCCATCGGTGTGAAAACCGGTTATACCAAAGCCGCCGGCCGGTGTCTGGTCTTTGCCGCCCAGCGGGACGGCATGTGCCTGATCGGTGTGGTGCTCAATTGCCCCAATTGGTTCGATGAGGCAGAGGCGCTGCTGAACAGGGGCTTTGACAACTGGCAGCAGGTAACGCTGCTCAGCCAGGGAGAAGCAGTACGCAGGATTCCAGTGGAAAACGGCCAACAGGAGGCCGTCACTGTCCGGGCCGCCCGGGATATTGCCGGGCCTGTCCCTGTAAACAGCTGGCCTGATCTAATCATCGATCTGCCCTCCACCCTGCCTGCAGGGGTGGAAAGGGGGCAAATCGTAGGGGCTGCCACCCTGATGGATGGGGGAAAGCCGCTGGTAACCGTACCCCTCTATGCGGATGAAGCCTCCCCGGAGCAAAACTTTCGCTTCTGGCTTGAACGAATTATCCGCACCTGGCAAATGGCAAACTGATCTACCCCTGCTTTTGTGGGCAGGAGGCGGATTGATCCTGTGGCTGTTTCAATGGAAACGGGCACGATAATACAAAGGAGATACCCATGCGACTGCAGAAATACATGGCTGAATGCGGCGTAGCCAGCCGCCGGAGAGCAGAAGAAATGATCATGGCCGGTCAGGTAAAGGTGAACGGTCAAGTGATCACCCAAATGGGCGTGCAGGTGGAAGAAGGGGACCGGGTGGAAGTGGACGGCAAACCGATCCGCCCCGAAACCCGCAAGCATTACGTGATCTATCACAAGCCCGCCGGGGAAGTGACCACCGTATCCGATCCCGAGGGCCGGGCCTGCGTGCTGGATCACTTTAGGGATTTTCCCGTGCGCCTCTATCCCGTAGGCCGCTTGGACTATGATTCCGAGGGCCTTCTTTTGCTGACCAATGACGGGGCGCTTACCGAAAGAATGCTGCACCCCAGCCATCAGGTGGATAAGACCTATCTGGCCCGGGTCACTGGCGCCGTCAGCCGGGATACCGTGCGCAACTTATGCATGGGCGTAATGCTGGACGATCATAAGACCGCCCCAGCCAAGGCACGCATCGTAAAAGAAGAAACCTTCGCCACCGTGGTGCTGGTCACCATCCATGAGGGCCGCAACCGCCAGGTGCGCCGGATGTTTGAAACCCAGGGCCACCAGGTGCTTCAGCTGCGCCGGGTGCGCTTTGGCCCCCTGGAGCTGGGCGATCTGCCCCGGGGCCAGTGGCGTGAGCTTTCCTCTGAAGAAGTGCGAAAGCTGATGGCTTACCTTTAATATTTTGCGGGAGGAGGCTTTTAAGTCAAAAGCCCCCTCCCGCACCCACCCGAAAACCGCTTCTGGATCTTGCTGATCGCATACCGATCTGCTTGCATGCCAGCGATGCATGATCTTTCACCAAAGAACCACCCATACAGCTTTCTTGGAAGGGGGTACGGGGGAAACCATTCTTTGGCTTCAAAGAATGGTTTCCCCCGCCTTATCACATGGACTACATTCTTCGCTCCGCCCGGTTCATTGCGGCAGATGTATTCAACCAGGCAATCCGGCCCGGCGATACCGTGGTGGACGCCACCATGGGCAACGGCCATGACACCCTGACCCTGTGCCGATTGGTAGGGCCCGAAGGCAGAGTCTATGCCTTTGACGTGCAGCCCGCCGCCGTGGAAAATACCAGAATGCGTCTGGAAGAGGCCGGGGTTTTGGACCGGGCAACGCTCTTTTGCCTGGGGCATGAGCACATTCTGGAAAAGGTGCCCGGTCCCATCGCCCTGGCGGCCTTCAATCTGGGCTGGCTGCCCGGAGGCGATAAATCCATCACCACCCATTGGGAGACCACCCGCCAGGCGGTGGAAGGCGCCCTTTCCCTGCTCAAGCCCATGGGCGTATGCGTGATATGCGCCTATCCCGGCCATCAGGAAGGGGATAGGGAGCGTGGACAATTAATAGATTTGCTTGCACAATTGCCGCCGCAGCAGTATAATGTTTTATGGAATAAATTCCTGAACGCCGGTCCCGGCGCCCCGGAATGTTTTGTGATCCAACGTCAATAAAACCCACATATTATTTATTTAGGAGGCACCCATATGAAACTTTCTGTTCTGGCCGTTGCCCTGGGCGACCGTTCCCTGGATGAAGCGCTGAAATTCCTGAAGGCTCGGGGCGTACAGCAGGTGGAAGTCGGCTGCGGCGGCTATCCCGGCAAGGCGCACTGCGATCCCGCCGTGCTGCTCGATGATGACGTCAAGCTCCAGGAATTTAAAGATACCTTTAAGAAATACGATCTTTCCATCTCCGCCCTTTCCACTCACGGCAATGCCGTGCATCCCAATGTGGAAATGGCCCAGGCCTTCCATGACGATTTTGTCAATGCCGTGCTGTTGGCTGAAAAGCTGGGGGTTGACCGGATCGTCACCTTCTCCGGCTGCCCCGGCGGCTCTCCCGTGGATATGCAGCCCAACTGGGTCACCTGCGCATGGCCGCCGGAATACCAGGAAATCCTGGATTACCAGTGGAACGAAGTGCTGATCCCCTATTGGAAAAAGACCGCCGCTTTCGCCGCCGAGCATGGCATCAAGAAAATCGCCTTTGAAATGCACCCCGGCTTCTGCGTATACAATCCCGAAACCATGCTGCGCATCCGCGAAGCGGTTGGTGATATCCTGGGGGCCAATTTTGATCCCAGCCACCTGTTCTGGCAGGGCATCGATCCCGTACGCGCCATCCGCCAGCTGGGCGATGCCATCTATTTCTTCCATGCCAAAGATACTGCCCTGGATGCATATAATGTGGCTGTCAACGGCGTATTGGATTCCAAGCATTTCTCCGATGTGAAGAATCGTTCCTGGGTGTTCCGTACCATCGGCTACGGCCATGATGCCAAGGTGTGGAAGGATATGATGAGCGCCCTGCGCATCGTAGGCTATGACGGCCCCATCTCCATCGAGCATGAAGACGGCCTGATGAGCGGCGAAGAAGGCCTGTCCAAGGCCATCGAATTCCTTAAGGATGTACTCATCTATGATGCCCCCGGCGATATGTACTGGGCCTGAACCCGCTATATTCCCATCCTACCTTCACAAATGAAATGAGGCCGCCAACTTGAAACGCTTTTTCGCCCGCTATTTCTTGCCCATCTTTCCCCTGCTCTGGTCCCTGGTCCTTCTGTTTGCCGGTTTCTATAACTTTTTTGTAAACGAATTTTCCCGTGATATCTTCCTGTGTTTCATGGGAATGGGAGGCGCCATGCTGATCGCGTCTCTTCTCTCCTTTGCCGCTCAGGCCAAGGATCATAAGGGGATCGGCGCCATAGCCATCGTCTTTTCCGTCGTTCATTTCCTGCCCCTCTTTGCAGACGTCGTGGGCCTGCGCCTTTTCCGTGGTTTTGTCTACCTCTTTTCTGAAATTCCTTGCCTGCTTTCCATCCTGTCACTGGCAATCATTGCGGCCAGCAATATTCTGGTATTCTGCCGCAATAACATCGTTCCAGCCTCCCCGGCGATCCCGGACGCGCTTGCCCAGCAGATCCAGGGGCTGCGGGCCGATATGGGCAATGTGATCAATAAGCTGCGCCAAATCGATGATCTGAAGGCTGCGCTTTCCACCCTGGAAGCCAAGTATCAGGCGCTGGAGGCCCGTCTGGCCGAGCAACCGGCAGCCGCTGACGCACCCGCTGCCGCGCCCGCCGTTTCCCTGGAAAAAGCCGCCCGTAAAAAGCCCAATCTCCGGAAGGAAGAACCCACTCCGGTGGAGGAAAAGCCTTCTTCAGTCCCAGAAATCAAGGCTCCGGTGGCGGAAGAAACCAATCCTGTAGTAGAAACTTCCGTTCCGGTGGTGGAAGAAGCCACTCCCGTGGCAAAAGAAACCCCGGCCGCTGAAACGATTCCCCCGACCTCCAGACCCGCCCCAGTCCAGCCCACCAGCCAGTTTGCGCTGCCGGGCAGCAAGGGCACCTGCACCGTCTACCGCAACGGCATCCATTATCAGCTCAAGGGGCAGGATTTCTTTGCCCCCTATGAAGAGATCGATAATCTCTACGTCACCCTGGGCGTATACTACATGATGTACAAAGGCAAGGATTACCACATCGATGTATATCAGCGCAACGGCCAGGAAAAGGAACTGGTAAAGGCTGCCTTCCAGTACGCCACGGAAAAGTGGAATGCCGCAAAGGCCGCCGCTCCCGTGGTCTCCAAAGGGGATAGCGAACCCACCTTTACTGTGGAAAATACAGGCTCCATCCTGAAGGTGTATGACACCTATTGCATGCTGACGGCCAAGAAAAACGCCATGACCCTGCTGGTCACCAACAAATTCTACGCCGGCGAAAAGAAATTCTATTACGCCGATCTCACCTCCGTTCAGTTCCGGGAGCCCGGCGCCATCACCGACGGTTATCTGGAATTTGAGTTTCCCGGTTCCCGCAGCAGCAAGAATGCCGACGCCTACACCAGTGAAAATGCCATCTCTTTTGCCAAGAATCATCTGCCCCTGATGCGCCAGGTGTATGCCTTTATTGACAGCAAAATCGCCGAGGCAAAGCAGAAGAAGAATCAGCCCGCCGCCACGGCCCTGTCCCCCGCGGATGAGCTGAAAAAGTATAAGGAACTGCTGGACGCCGGCGCCATCTCCCAGGCTGAATTCGATCAGAAAAAGCAGCAGCTTCTGGGACTGTAAACCGTTATAACCATGAAAAAAGGCTTTCGGAAAGTGCATCCGAAAGCCTTTTCTGTATCAGCCTTTATTCATTTTCCATTTTTTCAAATATCACGTTTTCCCCATCGAGGGACATTTTCACCCGATCCCCCAGATGGATTTCCCCGGCAATTAGCTTTTCGGACAGGGAATCCTCGATGGTGCGCTGAATCACCCGGCGCAGGGGACGGGCGCCGTATTGGGAGTCAAATCCCTCCCTGGCCAGATGCGATACCACGTCTTCCCCATAGAATAGCCGTATTTCCCTTTCCTGCAGCCGGTCCGCCACCTGAGAAAGCATCAGGGCGGCAATCTTTTCAATATCCTGCTGCTCCAGCTTATGAAATACAATCAGTTCATCCACCCGGTTAAGAAATTCAGGCCGGAAGATATTCTTGATATCGGAAAGCACCTTTTCCCGCATCCGTTCATAATCCATCACCGCGCTGACCCCTGCCCCAAAGCCCATGCCGCCCCGCTGAGCGGATTGGGCGCCGGCATTACTGGTCATGACGATGATGCAGTTTTTAAAGCTGACCACTCTTCCCATATTATCGGTCAGACGGCCATCCTCCAGAATCTGCAGTAACATATTGAATACATCCGGATGGGCTTTCTCAATTTCATCAAAAAGTACCACGGAATAGGGCTTGCGCCGTACCGCTTCGGTTAGCTGTCCGCCTTCATCAAAGCCCACATAGCCGGGAGGCGAGCCCACCATCCTGGAAACGGTATGCTTCTCCATATATTCAGACATATCCAGCCGAATCAGGGAGTTTTCATCCCCGAACATGGCCTCCCCCAGGGCCCGGCACAGTTCCGTCTTGCCCACGCCGGTGGGGCCCAGGAAAATAAAGCTGCCGATGGGACGTTTGGGATCCTTCAGCCCCGCCCGGGCACGGCGGATGGCACGGCTGACAGCGGATACCGCCTCCTCCTGGCCCACCACCCGCTGATGCAGAATTTTTTCCAACTGCAAAAGGCGTTTGGTTTCTTCCTCAGTCATTTTTTTCACCGGAATACCCGTCCAGCCCGCTACCACCTGGGCAATTTCTTCCTCTCCCACCGTATCCTTGGCGGCGGATTTTTTCTTTTCCCAGGCGGAACGCTTTTCATCGATCACGGTGCGCAGGGCATGTTCCTGATCCCGGAGAGCGGCGGCCTTCTCATAATCCTGCTGATCGATGGCCTCCCGTTTTTCCCGCAGCACTCCTTCCAGCGCTTTTTCCTGGGCCTTCACATCAGGCGGCGCGGTATAGGATTGAATGCGCACCCGCGAGGCCGCCTCGTCCATCAGATCGATTGCCTTATCCGGCTGGAAACGATCGGCGATATAGCGATTGGATAATTTTACCGCCGCAATCAGCGCCTCATCAGTGATGCGCACCTTGTGATGGGCCTCGTATTTATCCCGCAGCCCTTTCATAATGGCGATGGTTTCCTCCTCATTAGGCTCGCTCACCGTAACGGGCTGGAAGCGCCGGGCCAGGGCGGCGTCCTTTTCGATATGCTTGCGGTATTCGTCCAGCGTGGTGGCGCCGATGCACTGGATCTCTCCCCGGGCCAGGGTGGGCTTTAGGATATTGGCGGCGTCCATGGATCCTTCGGCCTTGCCTGCGCCGATAATATTCTGCAATTCATCGATGAAGAGGATCACGTCTCCCCGTTTTTTCACTTCGTCCAGGGTGTTTTTCAGGCGTTCTTCAAATTCGCCCCGGTATTTACTGCCGGCCACCATGGATCCCATATCCAGGGAAATGATCTTTTTATCCGTCAGCGTTTCGGGCACAGCGCCCTGAAAAATCCGCTGGGCCAGGCCCTCCGCCACCGCCGATTTGCCCACCCCCGGTTCGCCGATGAGCACGGGATTATTCTTCGTCCTTCTGGATAGAATCTGCACGATGCGCTCAATTTCATTGGTTCGGCCGATGACGGGATCCAGTTCGCCGTTCTTGGCCGCCTCGGTCAGATCCCGGCCGTATTTTTTCAGATGGGATTCTTCTTTTTCTCCCTTGCCGCTTTCTTCCTTTTGGAAATTCCCCAACCCATCCAGAACGCTCTTTTTCAGCTTTTCTGCATCGCATCCCATGCCAACAAGCACCCGCATGGCCACGCTTTCTTCCTCCTGCAGCAAGGCCAGCCAGAAATGCCCCGCCGTCACATAGGGATGCCCCAGTCGATGGGCCTCCTTGATGCTGGTTTCCAGCAGTTTTTTCACCCGGGGCGTCAGTTCCAACTGTCCCCCGGAAAAATTACCGGTGCCGGTGATTTGCCTGATGGCCTCCCGCACCGTTTCAGGGATCACGTTATCGGGCAGGGCCGGGGCATCGCTGCGGGCCTCCCGAAGCAGACCCATCAGAAAATGCTCGCTGCCCACATAGGGCTGACGCAATTCCACTGCCGCCTGCTGGGCAGCGCCGATCACCCGTTGGGCCTTTTCATTAAAACGACCAAAAATTGCCATAAAATCTTTCCTCCGCTTTGTATCCCGCGTCACTGCGCACCATCATATTATGCGCCCGAAAGTCGCCGGCGCACCCGGAAAATTCACCCGTTTGCGCTTTGGTTTTTCTGCTGGGCCACCGTGAGCAGCATGGTTTTGAAAATTTTTGCCCGCAGCACATCCTTCACCGCCTCCGGAATGGGGGCCGCCAGGGCCTGGGGCGATACCGCCGCCGCAATCAGCCGGGCCTCGGGAAGAGTAATGGCCTGGCTTTCCGCCAATTGCACGCATAATGCCTGGGCAGATTGAGCATCCAAGCTGTCGCCGATCCGTTCCCGAATCAGATATGCAAGTCGGTCATTGGCAGACCGGCACACCCGCACAATGCGGATATACCCACCACCTCCCCGCTGGCTGGATGTCATATACCCGTGATCGGGGGTGAAGCGGGTGGCCAATACATAATTAATCTGGGACGGCGCGCAATGGAAATACTCTGCCAGTTCATTGCGTTTGAGTTCCACTTCCGCCTGCTCCTCCTGCAGCATCTGCTTAATAAAGCTTTCAATGGTATCGCTGAGCCGCATGATCATCCCTCCAGGATAAATTGTCTTTCTTTGACCTTTTATATTGTAGCACATGTTTCGCTTTCCCGCAAGGGATTATGCCGCAATTTCCATCAAAAAACCGGCGCAGCTTTTCTGCACCGGTTTGGGAAAACGCGATT